>JBBSMJ010000220.1:0-3282 GCA_038233235.1 Actinomycetes bacterium
CCGCGTCGTCGAGGAAGCGCGTCGTGTCGAAGGACGTCCCCTCGTGGCTGGCCCGCCAGCGTCGCTCGCGTCGGTCGTGACCCTCGATCTCCTCGACCATGTCGAAGCGGGCCAGTTGCCGCAGGTGATAGCTGGTCGAGCCGCTGCTCTCATCGACCGCGCGCGCCAACTCCGAGGCGGTCGCCGGCCCGTCCAGGCGGAGCCGGGCGAGCAACTGGATTCGCAGCGGGTGGGCCAGCGCCTTGAGCGTGGCCACGTCCTCGACGACCTTGACGATGCGCGCCATGCGGGCCACGATAGGCCACAAAGGAATCTTTGCAAAGCACTCTTTGCAAACCGGCTAAGTAGGAGCTGGGAACGCGACGGGCCGCGGCAGAGTTGCACCGGCGGGGTGGCGGACCGCACACTCACGCTCCGTCGGGGCACTTGCCCCCCACCCCGTCACCTCAACGGACAGGACCCAGCGCGTGCCACCCAAGCGCAAGAACCCCTCCGGCGGTCGCCGGCTGGTGATCGTCGAATCGCCGGCCAAGGCCCGCACGGTCGCGCGCTACCTGGGCGCCGGCTACGACGTGGCCGCCAGCGTCGGACACATCCGCGACCTGCCCACCAAGGCGGCGGACATCCCGGCGAAGTACAAGGACAAGCCCTGGTCCCGCCTCGGCGTCGACGTGGAGAACGGGTTCGAGCCGCTGTACGTCGTCGACGCCCGGAAGAAGAAGACGGTCGCCGAGCTGAAGCAGCTGCTCGCCGACGCCGACGAGCTCTACCTCGCCACCGACGAGGACCGCGAGGGAGAGGCGATCGCCTGGCACCTGAAGGAGGTGCTGCGCCCACAGGTCCCCGTACGCCGGATGGTGTTCCACGAGATCACCCGGGACGCGATCGCCCGCGCGGTCGAGGCGCCCCGCGACATCAACCAGCTGCTGGTCGACGCGCAGGAGACGCGCCGGATCCTCGACCGGCTCTACGGCTACGAGGTCTCCCCCGTGCTGTGGAAGAAGGTCATGCCGAAGTTGTCGGCGGGCCGGGTCCAGTCGGTGGCCACGCGGCTGGTCGTCGAGCGCGAAAGGGAGCGCATGGCGTTCCGCTCCGCCGACTACTGGGACCTCGCGGGCACCTTCGCCACCGGCCGCACCGGCGCCCCGACCGACCCGCCGACGGTTGCCGCCCGCCTGGTGACGGTCGACGGCGTACGAGTGGCCAGCGGCCGCGACTTCGACAACACCGGCGCGGTGCGCGCCCGCGGCGACGTACGCCGGCTCGACGAGCAGGTAGCCCGTGACCTTGCCGCCGGGCTCGAGGGTGCCGACGTCACGGTGCGCGCGGTCGACCAGCGGCCGTACCGGCGCTCGCCGTACGCGCCGTTTCGCACCACCACGTTGCAGCAGGAGGCGTCCCGCAAACTCGGGTTCGGTGCCAGCCGGACGATGTCGGTAGCGCAGGCGCTGTACGAGAACGGCTTCATCACCTACATGCGCACCGACTCGGTTACGCTGGCCGAGTCGGCCATCGCCGCTGCCCGCGACCAGGCCGCACAGCTGTACGGCGCCGATCACGTGCCCGACACCCCGCGCCGCTACCGCAGCAAGGTGAAGAACGCCCAGGAGGCGCACGAGGCGGTGCGTCCTGCGGGCGACACCTTCCGTACGCCGGCAGAGACCGGACTGCGCGGCGACGAGTTCCGGCTGTACGAGCTGATCTGGCAGCGCACGGTCGCCTCCCAGATGGCAGACGCGACCGGGCAGTCGGTGTCGGTCCGGTTCGCTGCTGCATCCGGCGGCGGGCGTAGTGGTCGACCGACCGACGTGGAGTTCGCGGCGTCCGGCAAGGTCATCACCTTCCCGGGCTTCCTGCGGGCCTACGTCGAGGGCGCCGACGACCCCGACGCCGAGCTCGACGACCGGGAACGTCGGCTACCGCGGCTGGCCGAGGGCGACCGGCTGTCCATCGCGGCGTTGCAGGCGGAGGAGCACCGCACCAAGCCGCCGGCGCGCTACACCGAGGCCTCGCTGGTCAGGGAACTCGAGGAGCGCGAGATCGGCCGCCCGTCGACGTACGCCGCGATCTTGCGGACCATCGTCGACCGCGGCTATGTGTTCAAGCGGGGTACGGCGCTGGTGCCGGCGTTCCTCGCCTTTGCGGTGGTGGGACTGCTCGAGCGGCACTTCCCCCAGCTGGTCGACTACGACTTCACCGCCCGCATGGAAGACGACCTCGACCGGATCGCCGCCGGCGACGCGCAGATGGTGCCGTGGCTGACCCGGTTCTACTTCGGTGACGGGGATGGCGAGGGCGACGGCGACGGCCGCGGCGACGGGGCTGGCGACTCTGGAGAAGGTCTCCGGGCGCTGGTGTCCGACCTGGGCGACATCGACGCCCGCGAGGTCAACTCGATCCCGGTGGGCGAGGGCATCGTCGTACGCGTCGGTCGCTACGGCCCTTACGTCGAACGTGTCGCGGACGAGGGCACTGCGCGGGCCAGCGTGCCGGAGGACCTGCCGCCGGACGAGCTCACCGTCGACAAGGCGCGGGAGCTGCTGGACAAGCCCAGCGGGGACAGGGTGCTCGGTGTCGACCCGGAGACCAGCCGGGACATCGTCGCGCGCGACGGGCGCTACGGCCCGTACGTCACCGAGGTGCTTCCCGACGGCTCCAGCGACAAGCCGCGTACGTCGTCGCTGTTCCGCACCATGTCCGCGGAGACGGTGACCCTCGCGGAGGCGCTGCGGCTGCTCACCCTGCCGCGTTCGCTCGGCACCGCGCCGGACGGTGAGGAGATCGCCGCGCAGAACGGTCGCTATGGGCCGTACGTGAAGAAGGGGTCCGACTCGCGATCACTGGAGTCGGAGGAGCAGCTGTTTACGGTGACGTTGGACGAGGCGCTCGCGTTGTTCGCCCAGCCCAAGGCGCGCGGGCGGCGAGCTGCGGCGGCACCGCCGCTGCGCGAACTGGGCCCAGATCCGCTGACTGGCGGGACGGTAGTCGTCAAGGAGGGCCGCTTCGGTCCGTACGTCACCGACGGGGAGACCAACGCCAGCCTGCGCAAGGTCGATGCGGTCGAGACGGTGACGATCGAGCGCGCCGCCGAGCTGCTCGCCGACCGCCGCGCCCGCGGCCCGGCCCCCAAGAAGTCGCCCCGCAAGGCGACCGCCGCGGGCAAGACCACCGCCGCGCGGAAGAAGGCCGCCCCACGAAAGAAGACGGCCGCTGCCCGCAAGACCACCGCGTCCGGCCGCACAAGCTGACAGCCACCAAACGTCGGCGGGACCCTTCAGCCGA
>JBBSMJ010000221.1:0-3259 GCA_038233235.1 Actinomycetes bacterium
CAGCAAGAGCAAGAGCAGCAGGCGCCGCAGGACCAAGAGGACAAGCAGGGCCGCTCGTTGGTCGAATCTCCGACCGCCGCCCCAGCGCCGCAACCGAGCGCCCCGGCTCAGCAGCAGGCGAAGGAGGCCGAGGGAGCGCCCGGGGGTGGATCGGAGTACCCCGTCGGCGACGTCGAGCAGCAGCAGGCTCAGACCGCGGGGACGGGGACGTCGCAGCGGGGCGCGTCCGGTGGAGACGGTGGAGCTGACGGCGGCGCCTACGTCACACCCCTGGTCCGCAAGCTCGCCGCCGAGCATGACGTCGACTTGGGCGCGGTGAGCGGCACCGGCGTCGGCGGTCGCATCCGCAAGCAGGACGTCTTGGAGGCCGCCCGGTCCAAGCCGGCGGCGAAGTCCGACGGACAGCAGGGCGGCACCAGCGCACCCGCGGAGACCCCGGAGGCCGACCCACGCGGGGCTCCGGTCAACCCGGCCGCCGCTGCTGCAGGGCCCGCCGCCAACGCGCCGGCACCATCGCCGCTGCGCGGCAAGACCGAAAAGATGAGCCGGCTGCGCACTGTCATCGCGCAGCGCATGGTGGAGTCGCTGCAGGTGTCGGCGCAGCTCACCACGGTCGTCGAGGTGGACGTCACGCCGATCGCGCAGCTGCGGGAGCGGGCCAAGGAGGACTTTGCTGCCCGGGAGGGGGTCAAGCTCTCCTTCCTGCCGTTCTTCGCGCTGGCAGCGTGTGAGGCGCTCAAGGCACACCCCAACGTCAACGCGAGTATCGACATCGACAAGGGAGAGATCACCTACTACGACGCCGAGCACCTCGGTATCGCCGTCGACACCGAGCGCGGACTACTCGTGCCGGTCATCAGGAACGCCGGTGATCTCAACCTCGGCGGTATGGCCCGCAAGATCGCCGACCTGGCGGAGCGCACCCGCGGGAACAAGATCACCCCAGACGAGCTCGGCGGCGGGACGTTCACGCTGACCAACACCGGCAGCCGCGGTGCACTGTTCGACACGCCGATCATCAACCAGCCACAGGTCGGCATCCTCGGCACCGGATCTGTCGTCAAGCGTCCGATGGTCGTCGACAACCCCGATCTTGGCGAGGTCATCGGCGTACGGTCGATGGCCTATCTGTCGCTGACCTACGACCACCGGCTGGTCGACGGCGCGGATGCCGCCCGGTTCCTCGTCACCGTGAAGACCCGGCTCGAGGAGGGCCGCTTCGCCGCCGACCTCGGCCTGCAGTAGTTCTCCGGCCCGTCCGGCCGGCGTGCAGCATGCCGACCCTGCGGCCAGGATGAGCCCATGAAGGTCGTGATCAGTGGTGCGTCCGGGTTCATCGGCGAACCACTGGTCGAGGCGCTGCGGGCGGACGGGCACCAGGTGCTGCGGCTGGTTCGCCGTACGCCGCGTGCGGCCGACGAGGTGGCCTACGACCCGCCGCGCGGTGAGCTGGACTCAGGCGCACTCGCCGGGGTCGAAGGAGCGGTCAATCTGGCGGGCGCCAATGCGGGCACGCACCGATGGACCTCGTCGTACAAGCGGACCATCCTGGACAGCCGGGTGGGGTCGACGGCCACGCTGGCCCGCGCCCTGGCCTCACTTGAGCCCCGCCCACGGGTGCTGGTGTCCGGTTCGGCAATCGGGTGGTACGGCGACACCGGCGACCGCGCCGTCGACGAATCGGCGCCCGCCGCGGACGGCTTCATGGCCGACGTGGTGCAGGCATGGGAGGCGGCCACCCGACCGGCGGAGGACGCGGGTATTCGGGTGGTGCACGCGCGTACGGGTCTGGTTGTCGGGCCTGGTGGCGGGATGGCGGCGCGGATGTTGCCGCTCTTCCGGCTCGGTGTCGGCGGGCGGCTGGGAACCGGTCGGCAGTTCTGGAGCCTCATCTCGTTGCACGATGAGCTGCGGGCGCTGCGATACCTGCTCGACGCGGATAACGTGTCCGGCCCGGTCAACCTCACCGGCCCAGAACCGGTGACGAACGCCGCGGCAACGGCCGCGCTCGCGCGTGCTGTGCACCGCCCTGCGGTGCTGCCGGCGCCGGGTTTCGCGCTGCGGCTGGCGCTCGGCGGGTTCGCCGGGGAGGTGCTGGTCAGTCAGCGCATTCTGCCGAGTCGGCTGCTCGAGGCCGGGTTCGTCTTCGACCACCCGGACGCCGCCAGCATCATGGCGACCGCTACCCGTCGCTGAGCCCGTCGCCACCCGCCGATCATGGGTCCCGAGAAGCTCGCTGCACGTCGCGGATCCGCCATTCCGCGGTCGGGTCCGCTCGCGCCAGCGTGACCCGCCAGGCGGTGCGCCCACGCCCGGCCTCGTGGCGGCGCACATCGCCCGACGAGGTCACCACGTCGTACGCCGCCAACCGGTCGCTGACCCGCAGCACCACCTCGTTGGACCGGCGCCGGGCGTCGGTCACCCGGATGTCGGTGAGCCGCAGGCCGCGGACATGCAGCCCTGCGCGCGACAGCCGACGCAGCCCCTTGGCGTCTCGCCGGTAGGCCGGGGACTGGTCTGCGTAGACGGTCCGCAGCGCGGCACGGTCGCCCCGCGCGAAGGCTTGGGCTCTGGTGGCGTCGAGCTGGCGGAGGAGCTGCGCCCAGCGCGGGGGCGCAGAGACGCGGTCCGACGAGGGCGGAGGTGCGGAGACGGGGTCCGACGAGGGCGGAGGTGCGGAGACGCGGTCCGACGAGGGCGGCGGGTCCGCCCGCGGCGTGGCGGCGGCGCCTGGAGTCGCGCGGGCGTCCGCGCGGGGCGGCGCAGCGACGCGTGAGGGGGGCGACGCCGCAGCAGGCAGTGACGGCAGCGGTGCGGCCGCCGGCGGACTCCCGTGCCCCGCCCAGGAGACACCGGTGACCACCGCCGCTCCCAGCAAGGCCACTGCGGCCACGCCGACCAGGACGCGGCGGGGGGTCGGGGACTCCTCGCTCGGCCGGTCCGGTGGCACGGGCAGTGCTGGCTCGCGTCTGGCGAGCTTCGGTGGCATTGGGGGACCGTCGCTTGCCGGCCCGCGAGACTGCAGCTGCCGCCGGGTTATCCCCCGAAGCGGCACCGGAGGGCAGGCCGCAAGCAGCGCGTCCGCGAGTGCCGCCGCCGACGGTCGGCACTCCGGCCGGGGATCGAGGGCTGGGCGAGTCACCGCCAGCACTGCCCGACGAGGGGCCGAGTCCTCCGACGGGACGCCGACCTCGGCGCCACCGGTCTCGATTGCTGCGGCGTCGGACGCAGCGGCGTCCGACAGCGGGGCGTCCGACAG
>JBBSMJ010000222.1:0-3252 GCA_038233235.1 Actinomycetes bacterium
TCGAGCGGATCGGCAGGCGTGCGCGGTGGGAGCCGGAGCGAGTTCTCGTGACCGGCGCCGGGCCGGTCGGACTGCTGGCTGCGCTGCTCGGCGTCCAGCGTGGTCTGGACGTGCACGTCCTGGACCGGGTCACGGGCGGCCCGAAGCCTGGGCTGGTCGAGCAGCTGGGCGCGACCTACCACGCGACGACGGTCGCGGAGCTCGGCCTGGCTCCCGACATCGTGATCGAGTGCACCGGTGCCGCCCCGGTCATCGGCCAGGTGGTCGGCGGTACGGCGCGCAACGGGATCGTCTGCCTGACAGGTGTCTCCGCACCCGGTCGCAAGACGCCGCTCGACCTCGGCGGGCTCAACCGCGAGTGGGTGCTGGAGAACGACGTCGTCTTCGGCTCGGTCAATGCCAACCGCCGGCACTACGAGCTGGCCGCCGATGCGCTCGCCGCTGCGGACCGGTCCTGGCTCGGGGGGCTGGTCACGCGCCGGGTGCCGGTGCAGGACTACGAGCAGGCGCTGCAGGCGCGAGACGGTGACGTCAAGACGATGGTGGCCTTCTGATGGCCAGCCGGATCGAGGACTACGCCGTGATCGGCGACCTGCACACCGCGGCGCTGGTCGGGAGGAACGGCTCGATCGACTGGCTGTGCCTGCCGCGGTTCGACTCGCCGGCTTGCTTCGCGGCGTTGCTGGACTCGCCGGACGCCGGTCGTTGGCAGATCGCTCCGGTGGCTGGCGGCGCGGCCACCCGCCGCCGTTACCGGGGCGACTCGCTGGTGCTGGAGAGTGAGTGGGACACCCCCGAGGGCACCGTGCGCGTCGTCGACCTCATGCCGGTGCGTGGTCAGTCGCCGGACGTCGTGCGCGTGATCGAGGGTGTGAGTGGCCGGGTACGGGTGCGCAGCGAGCTGCGGCTGCGGTTCGACTACGGGTCGGTCGTGCCGTGGGTCAAGCACGACGGCGGCACCATGTCGGCCGTCGCCGGTCCGGACGCCACCTGGCTGCGGACCTCCGTCCCGCTGCACGGCGAAGGTGGCGCCACCTGGGCCGAATTCGAGGTGGGACCGGGCGACCGGGTGCCGTTCGTGCTCACCTGGGCGCCGTCGCACGAGCCGGAGCCCCAGCCGGTGGACGCCCTGCGCGCCGTCGCGGAGACAGCGCACTTCTGGTCAGAGTGGATGGCGCAGTGCAGCTACGACGGCGAGTGGCCGGACGCCGTCCATCGATCCCTGCTGACCCTCAAGGCGCTGACCTACCGACCGACCGGCGGCATCGTCGCGGCAGCCACGACGTCGCTGCCCGAGACGCTCGGCGGCAGCCGCAACTGGGACTACCGCTACTGCTGGCTGCGGGACGCGACGTTCACCCTGCAGGCGTTGATGGGCAGCGGTTTCGTCGACGAGGCGCGGGCCTGGCGGGAGTGGCTGCTGCGCGCCGTCGCCGGCGACCCGGCGGACCTGCAGATCATGTACAGCCTGGACGGAGCGCGGCGGCTGCCGGAGTACGAGCTGCCCTGGCTGGGCGGCTACGAGGGCGCCTCGCCGGTGCGGATCGGCAACGGCGCAGCCGGTCAGTTCCAGCTCGACGTGTGGGGCGAGGTGCTGGACGGATTGCACGTTGCCCGCGAGGCCGGGCTCGTCGGGTCGGTAGACGCCTGGGACCTGCAGCGCGCGCTGATGGACTTCCTGGAAGGGCACTGGGATCAGCCCGACAACGGCCTGTGGGAGGTGCGCGGCCCGCGCCGGCACTTCACGCACTCCAAGGTGATGGCGTGGGCCGGCACCGACCGGATGGTGCGCGCCGTCGAGCACTTCGGCCTCGACGGGCCGGTCGACCGGTGGCGCGCCCTGCGGCAGCAGATCTTCTCGGAGGTGTGCGAGCAGGGCTACGACGCCGAGCGGGGAACCTTCACCCAGTACTACGGCGGGACCGAGCTGGACGCCGCGTTGCTGCTGATCCCGCGGGTCGGCTTCCTCCCGTGGGACGACGAACGGGTTGCCGGCACGGTGCGTACGGTGCAGCGCGAGCTGTGCGACGACGGCTTCATGCTGCGCTACCGCGCCGACAGCGGCGTCGACGGGCTGGCCGGCAAGGAGGGCGCGTTCCTCGCGTGCAGCTTCTGGTTGGTCGACGCGCTGCACGGCCTCGGCCAGGTCGACGACGCCCGGGCGCTGTTCGAGCGGCTGCTCTCGCTGCGCAACGACGTCGGGCTGCTGGCCGAGGAATGGGACCCGCGGGCGCAGCGGCAGGTCGGCAACTTCCCGCAGGCGTTCAGCCACGAGCCGCTCGTCACCAGCGCGGCTCAGCTCAGCGCCGGCGCGCAGTCGACGACCAGCGAGAGCGGCCCGGGCCGGTAGCCGAACGCCGCTACCCGTTCTCCTGCTCGTGCCGTCGTCGGAAGCCGGTCACGACACGCCAGTCGGCGTCGTAGATCCGCGTCCTACCCGGACAGGAATGGCTCGAGTGCGGCCAGCAAGGGCGCTGGCGACGGCGGGCACCACCGTTGCCGCCGTGACACCGGAGCAGACGCCCAAAGCCCGAGACGGGGCCGTAAGGTCGCCGGGTCGTTCCGCGTGCGCGCTCAGTCGCTGATCTCGGACCGCAGCTGGAGCCCCATTGCCTGCAGCGTGCAGGGGCCTGAGCCCCGCACTGGCTCTGACCTCGCCGTTTGCAGCCAGACCACACTGGATCTCGTCAGACCCCACGAACGTCTGACGGCCCTCAGACGGCCCAGATGGCCCAGGGTTGGCCGCCCTCGCCTCGGGAACGAGCGGCTGGACGGTCGATGCGACGGCCGGTTCTTGAGCATCTTCTCGACCAGGTCCCGCACCTGACCCTCGTCCAGGGTCGCTGGCGGCTGCGCAAACGAGTCACCGGTCCTAACCGTCTCGCAGTTGCCCACGACCTCGCGCGTTCGCTGGTTGCCTCGGGGTTATGACGCGTCAGTCGGTGCGTGTACCCCGGTAAGCCTCGGGCGAGCAGCCGCGGACGGCACGTGTGGCGCGAGCAGAAGCGGTCTTATCTCAGTTCCGCAGCGTTTCGGGGTTGATCCCGAGCTCACCGCCGATCTGGGCCAGCGCCCCGGCCGGGTCGCCGGGTCCTTGCGTGCGTCGACCGCCGGATGTCGATGGCCGTGTGAAAGTCCCCGGTGGTGGCCAGCGAATGTCCTCACGGGTGGCCACTGAAAGTCCCCACCTCGCGTACGTCGTGTCTGCCGGGAGTTGAGGCCCTGGGCGGTGACGGTGGCGGTGTCTAGCCA
>JBBSMJ010000223.1:0-3230 GCA_038233235.1 Actinomycetes bacterium
CGGAACCCGCTCCTCGAAGGACGCCGGCCCGCCCGGATCGAGGTGCGGATAGCTCGGGGGCGCGGCCTGCGCCGTCCCCGGCAAGCCGACGCCGGTCACCAGCGCCAGCGCGGTGAGGACCACGAATGCCTTGCGCCTCATGCTCTTCCCCCGCCAGCCACGTCGGTCACCTGGTGCGTTCGCCGTACGGCGGAGGAGCGAAGCGAACCACCTGCGTGGCTGCCTGTTTAGCCCCCTGAGCTGGTCTTACTGGCTGCGTGGTTGCCGCCGGGCTGACCGGGCAGACCGCCCTTGGCAACCAGTAACCACGACGAAGGGTTTACGTCTGTGCAGCACCGCCGTATCGGAGAGACCGAGGTCAGTGCGATCGGACTCGGCGGCATGCCGATGTCCATCGAAGGACGCCCGGAGAGCGAGGACCGTTCGGTGCGGACGATCCACTCAGCACTGGACGCGGGGGTGACCCTCATCGACACCGCCGACGCCTACCACCTTGGTACGGACGAGGTGGGACACAACGAATCGCTGATCGCGAAGGCGCTCGCGGCGTACGGCGGAGACGCCGCAGATGTCATCGTGGCCACCAAGGGCGGCCACCTGCGTCCGGGCGACGGGTCGTGGTCACTGGACGGATCTCCCCAGCACCTCGAGGAGGCGTGCGTAGCGTCGCTGAAGCGTCTCGGTGTGGAGGCCATCGCGCTGTACCAGTTCCACCGACCCGACCCGAAGGTGCCTTTCGCGGACTCGGTGGGGGCGCTGCGCGACCTGCTCGACGACGGCAAGATCCGGATGGCTGGTGTGTCCAACGTCGACGTCGACCAGATCCGCGAAGCGCACGAGATTCTCGGTGGCCGGCTCGCGTCGGTGCAGAACCAGTACTCACCGCAGTTCCGCTCCAGTCGGGCCGAGCTCGAGCTGTGCAACGAGCTGGGAGTTGCTTTCCTCCCGTGGAGCCCGCTCGGCGGAATCGGTTCCGCTGGCGACCTGGGTTCCGAGCACGTCGCCTTCAAGCAGGTGGCGGACGCTCACGGGGTGAGCCCGCAACAGGTGTGCCTCGCCTGGATGCTCGCTACGTCACCATCGGTCATCCCGATCCCCGGTTCCAGTCGCCCCGAGACCATCGAGGATTCGGCGGCAGCGGTCGACCTGCAGCTCGACCCCGAGGAGATAGCGCAGCTCGACGCGGGGTGACGCGTACGGCGTCCGCCCGGTGCCCTTCCGGTCGACCCCTTCCGGTCGACCCCTTCCGGTCGACTCAGCCCGCCGACCCGATCGGGATCTCTCGGGCGAACCGGTGCAGGCGAGCTGCCGTCAGTGCATCAACGGACGAGCGGCCCATCCGACGCGTTGCCTGCTTGATCCTGCGCAGGGTCTCGATGCGGCCGGCGCATCTCCAGCATCCTCGCGCGTGGACGCCGATCTGCTGTGCCTGGTGCCGGGGAAGTTCGCGGTCGACATAGGCGTTCAGCCGCCGACTCAGCGCCACATGTCGCCATATCCCCACCTGCGCGGTCACCACGTGCGCGGAACACCTGGACCAGACGTGCGATTCCCGTAATGTCTCAGCCGATGCAGCAGGGCCGGGATGCGGGAGATCATGGGCACGTGGTGGGCCAGCCGGAGGACTGCCAGCGCGGCGAGCAGGCGCTCACGCAGGACGAGGCGTTCGACCGCTACGTCGTACCGGAGGTGGACTTCCTCTACCGGGTGGCGCTTGCCCTCGCCGCCCAGCCGGCCGACGCCGAGGACCTCGTGCAAGACACCCTGATCCGCGCGTACCGCGCGGTCGAGCGCTTCGACGGGGCGTATCCGCGGGCGTGGCTGGCGACGATCCTGCGCAACACCCATCTCAACCGGGTGCGCAAGCGGGTGCCGCTCCTGTTCCGTGACGACGAGACCGCCCAGGCAGTCCTGGAGCGCGGCGCCGACAACGCGCCGACCACGGAAGACATCGTCGTCGATGCGCAGTTCGAGGCTGTCGTGGTCGACGCCCTGGCGGCCTTGCCCGACAAGTACCGCGCCGTCGTCCACCTGGTCGACGTCCAGGGTCTCACCTACCGGGAGGCAGCTGCTGCGCTCGGTATCCCGCGCGGCACGGTGATGAGCCGTCTGCACCGCGCCCGCGGCCGGGTGCGGGCGCGGCTGAAGTCCACCGGTCTCACCCCTCCACGGTCGAAGCCATGATGCTTCTCGCGCTGCTCATGCGACCGCGCTGCCGGTGGGTAGTTCGCAGACTGCAGGCTTACCTCGACGGTGAGCTGGACAGCGCCACCGCGACGAAGGTGGAGAAGCACCTCGAGGCCTGCCGCCGCTGCGGGCTGGAGGCGACGACGTACCAAGCCATCAAGTCCGCGCTCAGCCGGGGCCGCCGCGTCGATGACGAGGCGGTGCAGCGGTTGCGGGAGTTCGGCGTTTCGCTACGTCGGGATCAGCGCTGACCGTTGCCCGTTGTCTGTCGGCCTGTCAGCTGTTGGCAAGTGCCGCTACGGCACGCCGCAGCTCGTCTCCGGGCAGGCTGCCGTTGAACGAGTCGACCCCACCCTGCCGGTCCACGAAAACGAACGCCGGCTGCGCGATCACGCCGAAGCGATTCCACAGGCTGCCGTCCTGGTCCACCACGTGGGTCAGCGCGCCGGTGCCCGTGTCCTCGACGAAGCGCCGCATGTCTACTTCTTCGCCTCGCCCCGGTACACCGACGAACCGCACTTCGCCGTTGTACTGGGCGGCGATCCTGGCCACCTCGGGTGCCTCGGCACGGCAGATCGTGCACCACGGCGCCCAGAACCACAGCACGACAGGCTTGCCGGCCAGGTCTGCCGCATCAAAGGACACGCCGTCCAGCGTGGTCCCGCTGAACCTCAGTGCCTGTGCCTTACCGGTGCTTGCCGCAGCGGAGCGACCGGTCGGCTGAGTGGTTTGCTGGGCCTCCGGCGTGCCACCTGTGAATTCTGTGGACCCGCACCCGGTAACCAGCACGGCCGCAGCCAGCGCCAACGCGACGCCGATCAAGGGAAAGTAGTGTTTCCTCCGTCGCTCGGCGGGGCCAGGGGCGTGACGAAGAAAAGGGCTCACCGCCGAGCGTCACTCGCACTCGCGCGCTGGAAGTTCAGCAAGAAGGGAAGCGCCACGGCGGCGTAGACGACGTGGACGACTGCCTCGAACGGCTGGTTCGCCATGGTGAACGCCTTGAAGAACAGCGGCGCCAGGATGAGGAAGTTGACGACGTACAG
>JBBSMJ010000224.1:0-3209 GCA_038233235.1 Actinomycetes bacterium
GCTGCCGTACGCGCGGCTGCCGCGATGGGACGACGCACTGGAGCAAGTCCGCGCCGCGGGGTTGACCGTGCTGGCCCTGACTCCCGCCGCGGACGCCCTCCCGCTCGATCGGTTGCCGGCGTCCGACACGGCACGCTGCGCGCTGGTTCTGGGAACGGAAGGCCCCGGGCTCTCCGCCCGCTGGCTGGCGGCAGCCGACCGGCGGGTGCGCATCCCGATGGGCGGCGGCGTCGACTCCCTCAATGTCGGAGCCGCCGCGGCCGTGGCCTGCTGGGCCGTACGTCCCCGCTGACGTCGGGAACCGATCGGCGCTTCCGCCGGGTTACCTCGCCAGTGCCAGCTGTTCCTCGGACGAAAAGGAGAACGAGCGGATGAGCCAGTCGGTTGGGGACTACCTGCTGCAGCGATTGCGTGCCTGGGGCGTCGAGCACGTCTTCGGCTACCCCGGCGACGGCATCAACGGGATCCTCGCTGCCTTTGGCCACGCGGACAACCAGCCCGCGTTCATCCAGTCCCGCCACGAGGAGATGTCGGCCTTCGAGGCGGTGGGCTACGCGAAGTTCACCGGCCGAGTCGGCGTGTGCATGGCCACCTCGGGCCCCGGTGCGATCCACCTGCTCAACGGCCTGTACGACGCCAAGCTCGACCACGTACCCGTCGTGGCCATCGTCGGGCAGACGGAGCGGTCGGCGATGGGCGGGGAGTACCAGCAGGAGGTCGACCTGCTTGCGTTGTTCAAGGACGTAGCGCACCACTTCGTGCACGTGCTGAATGTGCCGCAGCAGATGCCGAACCTGCTCGACCGGGCGATGCGTATCGCCATGGCCGAACGCGCACCCACCTGCATCATCATCCCGTCGGACGTGCAGGAGCTGGACTACGAGCCGCCCGGACACGTCTTCAAGCAGGTGCCGTCCAGCCTCGGGGTGTACCTGCCGCAGGTCGCTCCCGACGAGGAGGGGTTGCGCCGCGCCGCGGAGGTGCTGAACGCGGGGGAGAAGGTCGCCATCCTGATCGGGCAGGGCGCCCGCGGGGCTCGGGCGGAGGTCGTCGAGGTTGCCGACACCCTCGGTGCCGGAGTCGCCAAGGCGCTGCTGGGCAAGGACGCGCTCGGTGACGACGTGCCGTTCGTGACCGGGTCCATCGGCCTGCTCGGTACCCGCCCGAGCTACGAGATGATGATGGACTGCGACACGCTCCTCACTGTCGGATCCAATTTCCCGTACACCCAGTTCATGCCGCCGCTGGAGCAGGCCCGCGCGGTCCAGATCGACATCGACGGCAAGTACGTCGGCATGCGCTACCCGTACGAAGTCAACCTCGTCGGCGATGCGGCTACCACCCTGCGCGCGTTGCTGCCGTTGCTGCACCGCAAGGACGACCGCTCCTGGCGGGAGAAGATCGAAGCTGACGTGAACCGCTGGTGGGAGGTCATGGAGCGGCGCGCGCTGACCGACGCGGATCTGGTCAACCCGATGCGCATCTTCCACGAGCTCAGCTCACGGCTGCCGGCGAACGTCATGGTCAGCTCCGACTCCGGCTCTGCGGCGAACTGGTACGCGCGCCATCTGCGGTTCTCCGGCGACATGCGCGGGTCGCTGTCGGGCAACCTCGCCACGATGGGCCCCGGCGTTCCGTACGCCATCGGCGCCAAGTTCGGGCACCCCGACCGGCCGGCGATCGCCTTGGTCGGTGACGGCGCGATGCAGATGAACGGCCTCGCCGAACTCATCACGGTCGCCGCCTACTACCCGCAATGGAGCGACCCGCGGCTGGTCGTGGCGGTCCTGCACAACAACGACCTCAACCAGGTCACCTGGGAGATGCGGGCCATGGCCGGCGAGCCGAAGTTCGCCGAATCGCAGAACCTGCCCGACATCTCCTACGCCGGTTTCGCCCGGAGTATCGGGCTCGAGGGCATCGAGGTCGACAAGCCGGAGGACGTCGGCCCGGCGTGGGACCGGGCACTCGCCGCCGACCGACCCACGGTCATCGACGTGCGCTGCGACCCGAACGTCCCGCCGATCCCGCCGCACGCGACGTTCGACCAGATCAAGGGCGCGGCCGAATCTTTGGTCAAGGGTGACGAGGACGCCTGGGGAGTCGTCAAGACCGGGCTGAAGCAGAAGGTGCAGGAGTTCCTCCCGGGTGGCAAGGATGGCTGAGCAGGCCCGACAGGTTGCCGACCGATGACGACTTGGTATCGGCGGAATCCTGCGGGCGTGACGACCGTTGTGTTGTCGTGACGATGTTGCATGAGGACCGCGCTCCGGGCGGTCGCGACGCCGAGGCGCCAGAGCGCGACCTCGTCGGCACCTACCTGGAAGAGATCAGCCGCGAGCCGCTGCTCGACGCCGCGCAGGAGGTCGAGCTGGCCAAGGCCATCGAGGCCGGCTTGTACGCCAGCCGGCTCCTAGCGGGGGGCGAGCTGCCTCCCGGGGTGAGCGCCGACGAGCTCGCCACGGTGGTGGATGCGGGACACGCCGCGAGACAGCGTTTCGTCACCGCAAACCTCCGACTGGTCGTGTCGGTGGCCCGGCGCTACGTACGTGGGCGGATGACCCTGCTGGATCTCGTGCAGGAGGGCAACCTCGGCCTGGTCCGGGCGATGGAGAAGTTCGACTACCGACGTGGTTTCAAGTTCTCGACGTACGCCACGTGGTGGATTCGCCAGGCGGTGACTCGGGCGATTGCGGAGCAGTCGCGCACCGTACGGCTGCCGGTGCACCTCGGGGAGCAGATCGCCGCGGTCAGCCGAGCGCGGCGGGAGTTGCTCCGCGGCCTGGGCCGCGAGCCCCTGCTCGAGGAGCTCGCGGAGGCCACCGGACTGGACGTGGGCAGGGTGGCCGACCTCGAACGCTGGGGACGGGACCCGGTCAGTCTCGACGCGACCGTCGGCGATGACGATGACACGTCGCTGTCCGACCTGGTGCACGACGCCGAGGACCCCGCCCCCGAGGACATCGTGCTCGCCCGGGTGGAGCTCGAGCGGCTGAGTGCCCTACTGGGATTGCTGGACGCGCGTGGGCAGGACATCGTGCGCTCCCGCTACGGCCTGGACGACGGCCGGGCGCAGACGTTCACCGAGATCGGACGCCGGCACGGGCTGAGCCGCGAGCGCACCCGCCAACTGGAGGCGGAGACGCTCGCCCGGCTGCGCCGCCTCGCCGGCGGCAACCCCGACGCCGCCTAACCGTCGACACAGCGAC
>JBBSMJ010000225.1:0-3116 GCA_038233235.1 Actinomycetes bacterium
ACCACGACAAGCGCCGCTGGCAGGAGGCGGAGATCCGGCGCACCGCCCGCCTCGCCCGCCGGGATGCGATCCAGGCGTCGCGCACCAGTGCAGACTGACCGCCGTGGAGTTGCTCCTCGCCTTTTCTGTGGTGCTGCTGGCCGGCGTACTCGTCTCCGGCCTGGCGCATCGCAGCGTGCTGTCGACCGCGGTGCTCTTCCTGGTGGCGGGGTTCCTGCTCGGCGACGGGGTCCTCGGTGTGGTGCGGTTGCGCCCCGGCGACGAGCTCGTTTCCGGCTTGGCCGAGCTGGCGTTGTTCTCGGTGCTGTTCACCGACGGCCAGCGGGTGGGCCTGGCCGATCTGCGTTCGGCGTGGCGGCTGCCCGGGCGGGCGCTGCTACTCGGGATGCCGCTGACCTTTCTCGTCACCGCAATCCTCGCCGTCGCGGTGGCGGGGCTGGGCTGGCCGGAGGCGCTGCTCGTGGCCGCGGTCCTTGCCCCCACCGATCCGGTGTTCGCCGCCGCGATCGTGGGACGTGAGGAGGTCCCCGGCCGGCTGCGCCACCTGCTCAACGTCGAGTCCGGGCTCAACGACGGCCTCGCGCTGCCTGTCGTCCTCGTGCTGCTGGCCGTGGTCGGCGGACCCGACATCGAGTACGGCCCCCTGGCCGGTGAGCTCGCGCTGGGGCTGGTGATCGGCGTCGTCATCCCGGTGATCGCGGTCCTGTTGCTGCGCAGCAGGTTCACTACGACGACCTCGACGTACGAGTCGCTCACCTCGGTCGCGGTCGGGCTCATCGTGTTGTCGCTGGCCGAGCTCACCCACGCGAACCTGTTCCTGGCTGCCTTCGCCGCGGGGATCACGATCGCGACGCTGGCCCCGGAACTACGGGACTCCTTCCACGAGTTCGGCGAGCTGGTCACCGAGCTGCTCAAGCTGGTGGCCATCCTCGTCTTCGGCGCGTTGATCTCCCCGGCCTTTCTAGGTGAGATCCCGCCACTTGGCTATGTCTTCGCCGTGTTGGCGCTGCTCGTCGCCCGGCCGGTCGCCATCGCGCTGTCGTTCGTGGGCAGCCGGCTCCCCTGGCCGGAACAGGCGGCGGTCGCGTGGTTCGGTCCGAAGGGCTTCGCCTCGGTCGTCTACGGCTTGATCGTGCTCGACAGCGGCGCGGCGCAGGCCGACGTGCTGTTCCACCTGGTCGCTCTGGTGGTGGTGCTGTCGATCCTCGCCCACTCCTCCACCGACGTCCCCATCGCGCACTACTTCGCGCGCCGTCGCGCTCGCGAGCGCCGGGCTCGGCAGGACTCCGTTACCCTCGACGACGAGGATCCCTCGGTACCCACCTACGTCGGGTTGCCCGCTGGCGAGTACGACCTGCCACCGCACCAAGAACAGTGAGGGACCCAGTGTTCTATGACGGCTGGCCGGGGTTGGTCCGCGTGGTCGTCGTCGGCGTGTGCGGTTACGTCGCGTTGGTGCTGCTGCTGCGCGTCTCCGGCAAGCGGACCTTGGCCAAGCTGAACGCCTTCGACTTCGTTGTCACCGTCGCCCTCGGCTCGATCCTGGCCACGCTGCTGTTGTCTTCCACGGTTGCCTTGGCCGAGGGCGTTACCGCGCTGGCGGTTCTGGTCGGGCTGCAGTGGCTCGTGGCGTGGGCCTCGACGCGCAGTCGGCGGGTGAAGAGGTTGGTGCGGTCGGAACCGATGCTGGTCTACCGCGACGACTTCCTGCACGCCGCGATGCGCCGCGCCAGACTGACCTCGGCCGAGTTGCGCCAGGCGGCTCGCGCGCAGGGCCGCGCCGACCTGACCGAGGTGAGCGCCATCGTGTTGGAGACCGATGGCTCGCTGAGCATCCTCGGCTCCGTACCGCCTGGCGCCTCCTCGGACCTCGACGCCTAGCAGGTCGGTGGATGGTCGGGCACACCGAGGGAGGGGAGCAGCGCTAGTCGCAGACGGAGTCGGCGGCGGTCCGAACCCGGCCGGCTGGCTGGTCCGGGCGACCGGTGGGGGACGGCTCCGCGGCCAGGGAGACATCTGTGACGCCGTCGTACGACGACCCCGCAAGCACCTCGAAGGTCTCCCCCAGACCCGGAACTTCGACGAAGCGGGCTGCGGGAAGTGCGGCGCGAACCGTACGCGCCGACGTGCTCCAGCGGGGGTCGAAGCGGACCACTGTCTCCGTCGCCGGGTCACCGCCGGCATCCGCAGGGTCGATCGCGATGGTGAAACCTGCCGCCCGCAGGTCCGCGGTCGCTTGCGCCGCCAGGCCGGGCGTGCCGCCGGCATTGAGGGCACGCACCCGGATGCTTGCCGGGGGCACCGTTGCGCCCTCGGCGTCCTCGCCGTCACCCCGCGCCACCCGCTTCGGCTTCGCGGACTTCTCGCGGATCGGTTGGTCCGCGCGGACCTTGGCGAACATCTCCGCGGCAGCGGCCTCGTCCCAGAGCACGGTGGAGCCCAGGTCCGGGTCGACGTGGTTGGAGTCGGCGAGCGGCACGGTCGTGAAGATCATGTCCCCGCGACTGGCGCCGCGCAGTCGCGTCGCCAACTCGAGCGCGCCCCCGTAGTCGAGGTCGTCGTCGGTGCGAACGGCGGACAACGCCGCATCGACAACGGCTTGCAGGCGCACCGGGTTGAGCAGGGTGGTCCTGCTGAGCGCTTGATCGACGAGTGCGGCGAGGAACCGCTGTTGCCGACCGATGCGGCCGATGTCGCCGGTGGGGTCGAAGGCGCGAGCTCGGACGTAGGCCAGGCCCTGTACGCCGCCCACGTGCGACCGCCCCTCCGGCAGATCCAGCCCGCTCTGCACATCGTCGACCGCGGCGGGCAAGCAGACGTCGACACCGCCGAGGGCGTCGACCAGTCGCACGAACCCGGCGAAGTCGACCTCGACGTAGTGATCGATGCGTACGCCGGTGTTGTGCTCGACCGTGCGTACGGTGAGCTCCGGTCCGCCGGCGGCGTAGGCCACGTTGAGCTTGTCGAGGCGCTCAGGCACACGTTCCCGAGCGGACCCGCCCGCAATGGAGTCGTGCGCTGGGATCTTCACGAGAGAGTCGCGCGGGAGGCTGATCAGCGTCATGGCATCACCTGCACCGGACACGTGAGCGAGTATCATCGTGTCGGAACGCTGA
>JBBSMJ010000226.1:0-3101 GCA_038233235.1 Actinomycetes bacterium
CGTGACGGACAGTGAAGCATTCCTCCGTGGCGATCGGTGGCGGGCCTCCCAGGGTCTCGGTAGTTCCTCCCCGATCGCCACGGGGAAGGCGGCTTTGGCTCCTCACGCTCGGCCTCCTCGTGGCTACCGCCGCCGTCTGGGTGGCCGGTGTCGAGTTCATGTCCACCCCAGTGGCCTGGTTCGTCTGGCCGCTGCTGGCTCTTGCATTCCTGGCGGCGGAGAGTTCGCAGCTGCACTTCGTGGTCCGTCGCCAGACGTACTCCGTCTCGCTGTCCGAGCTGCCGCTGGTACTCGCCCTCTTCTTGATGCCACCGGCGGCAATCGTCGGTGCCCGACTGGTGGCAAGTGCTGCCCTCTTCCTGGTGCGGCGGGTGGCACCGTCGAAGGCCGCTTTCAACCTGGCCCTCTTTGCGGCCGAGGTCACCGCGGCCGTGGCCGTCTTCGGCTGGGTCGGCAGCGGCGACCCGACGCGCCTCGGTGACTGGCTAGCGGCGTACTTGGCCGCTGGAGCAGCCGCCCTGGTGAGCGGCCTCACCGTGGCGCTGGCGATCCATCTGTTGCAGTCCCGGGTCTCGTCATCCCGTCTCGCTAACTTGCTCGCACCCACCCTGGTCACCGCCATGTTCAGCACGACGGTGGCACTCGTCTTGCTTGCCGTCACCCTGCACAACCCCGGCGGCTGGGTGCTCGTATTGCTCTTGGCGGTGCTGGTGGCCGCTGCTTACCGGCACTACGCCAGGCTCGTTCAGCAGCACCAGAGCCTCGGCGATCTGTACGAGTTCACTCGCGCGGTGGCCACGGCGCTACACGACGGCGGCATCGACCGGGCGGTCCTCGAACGGGTACGCGGGCTGCTCGGGGCGGAACGGGCCACCCTGTGGCTGCGGGCGAAGGACAATCACGAAGAGCTGCTGCTGTCCAAGCAGGCCGATACCGAGCTGACGGTGAACTGGATCCGCGACGGTGACCTCGACCCACTTCGCCACCACGTGCTCGGCACCGGACGTCCGCTGCTGACCAATCGCCGATCCGGTGACGCCCGATCACGTCCGGGCCTGCGTGCCCGGGGGGCGAACGAGGTGATGATCGCCCCGCTGCGCAGCGGGCGCGAGGTCGTGGGTTGTCTCGAGGTAGCGGATCGGCTGGGGGAGCGCTCTTCCTTCGGCGACGGGGATCTCCCCATACTGCAAACCCTCGCCGCTCACACCGCGGTCGCGGTCGAGAACTCTCGCCTGGTCGAGCGGCTCACCCGGGAGGCCTCACACGACCCGCTCACCGGGCTAGGCAACCGACGCCACTTCCTCGAGGCATTGTCGAAGGCGACCACTGCCGCCGAGCCTGCTGGCCCCCTCATCGCCGCGTTGGCGCTCGACCTCGAGTCGTTCAAGGATGTCAACGACACCCTCGGATACACCTTCGGTGATCGCCTGATGGCCGACATCGGCCGGCGGCTGACCGACTGGGCGGGCGACGCGACCCGGGTGGCTCGGCTCAGCTCGGACGAGTTCGGTGTGTTCCTCGAGGTGGCCGACAGCGCGGAGGCGCACGCTGCGGGTGTCGCCTTTCGGGACGTCTTGCAGGAGCCCTTTCTCAACGGAGATGTAGCAGTGAATGTGCGGGGCTACGTTGGCTACGCTCTCTATCCTGAGCACGCCGGCGACGCGGACATCTTGGTGCAGAAGGCGGACATCGCGATGTACGCCGCCAAGGGCGTCCTCGGCGGCGTACGTGGCTATCACGAGGCGATGGATGTGGCGACGACTCGCCGCTTCGAGCTGGTGAGCCAGCTCCCGCGTGCGCTGGAACGTGGCGAGGTGGTCGTGTGGTATCAGCCGCAGGTCTCCCTCGACGCCGCCGAGCTGGTGGGTGTCGAGGCCCTGGTGCGCTGGCAGCACCCGCAGCAAGGCCTCATCCAGCCCAACGACTTCGTCCCCGTGGTCGAGCACACCGACCTGATCGCGCCGCTGACCTCGCTCGTGCTGCGCACCGCGCTGGGACAGTGCCGGCAGTGGCTGGACGTCGGGCGGGAGATCAGCGTCTCGGTCAACTTGTCGCCCCGCAGCCTCCAGGACCCCGGTTTCCCGGAGGAGGTGGCTCGGCACCTGCACGCGGCGGAGGTTCCGGCGCGGCTACTCACCCTGGAGATCACCGAAGGCGGGGTGATGGCCGACCTGGATCGGGCGCTGCCGAATCTGCGTGCCCTGCGGGAGCTCGGCGTGAACATGTCCGTCGACGACTTCGGCACCGGCTACTCCTCGCTGGCCTACCTGCGACGGTTGCCCATCAACGAGGTAAAGGTGGACAAGTCGTTCGTCTTCACCATGGTGAGCGATCCCGAGGATCTGGCGATCGTGCGCACGATCGTCGAGCTGGCTCGCAACCTTCGGCTGAAGGTGGTGGCGGAGGGGGTGGAGAGCGAGCTGGCGCGCACGATGCTGCACCAGATCGGCTGCGACGTCGCCCAGGGCTACTTCTTCAGCCGGCCGGTGCCGGTAGACGGCCTGGAGCGCTGGATCGAGGCGCGGACGGTCACCCAGCCGCTCCCGCACGACAGCGGATCGGCGCGACGGCTGCGCGTCGTGAGCGCCTGACGCGGCGCCGGGCTGCGTCCTCGCCCATGGCGAGCGTGTATCTTGGCGTCTCCCCCGCCCCAATAGCTCAGTCGGCAGAGCGTCTCCATGGTAAGGAGAAGGTCTACGGTTCGATTCCGTATTGGGGCTCGACCTCGTCCGGCCGCTGGTGACGGGGCCGGACCCGGTGCGGCGGTGTAGCTCAGCCTGGCAGAGCAAGCGGCTCATAATCGCTGTGTCGCCGGTTCAAATCCGGCCACCGCTACCCCGCCGGCGGACCAGCCGCCGGTACCCTGACCATCCGTCCAGCGACGACTACCCCGCCCGGCGAGAAAGAGGCACTCTGTGGCAGCCACCGACGTCCGTCCGAAGATCACGCTGGCCTGCACGGAGTGCAAGGAGCGCAACTACATCACCCGCAAGAACCGCCGCAACGACCCCGATCGGATGGAGCTGAAGAAGTTCTGTCCACGCTGCCGGTCACACACCGCGCACCGCGAAACCCGCTGATCGACGGTCAGGGTATAGCCA
>JBBSMJ010000227.1:0-3100 GCA_038233235.1 Actinomycetes bacterium
CATCTAGCCGCCCTCCGGTCCGGCGGCGAAGGCCTTCTCGGCCCTCTCGACGTCGGCTTCGCGTAGAACAGCGTGGACGAGGTCACCTTCCTGGATGACGGTGTCCCCCGCCGGCAGCATTCCTTCCCCGAACCGGACCACGAAGGCCACCCGGGCACCGGAGAACTCCTCGAGTCGGGTGAGCCGCTCACCCACCCACCGGGCTCCGACGTGCATCTCGGCCAGCCGTACCGTTCCGCTCGGATCGCGCCACTCCGGCTGGGAGCCCTGGGGCAGCAGCCGGCGCAGCATCTGGTCGGCTGTCCACCGGACGGTGGCGACGGTGGGGATGCCGAGTCGCTGGTAGATCTCGGCGCGGCGCGGGTCGTAGATGCGGGCGGCCACGTTCTCCACGCCGAAGGACTCCCGGGCTACCCGAGCGGACAGGATGTTGGAGTTGTCGCCGCTGCTCACCGCGGCGAAAGCGTGGGCACGCTCGATGCCCGCCTCCGTCAACGTGGTTCGATCGAACCCGACTCCGGTGACGCGGCGGCCGTCGAAACTGGGGCCGAGTCGCCGGAACGCGTCCGCGTTCTGGTCGATGACCGCGACCGAGTGGTCCCGTGTCTCGAGCATGTGGGCCAGCGTCGATCCGACCCGTCCGCAGCCCATGATCACGACGTGCACCGGCTCACTGTCCTCTCGCTTCGACCCGGGAACGGTACCGCTCGCCTCTGCCGACGATGCGCCGTACGAAGCGACCTAGCATCAGCGCGTGCCCAAAGTCACCGAGGTGCCCAAGCGGTTGTTCGTGGGTCGACCGCTGCGTACCGAGCGGCTGGGTGACACCCTTCTTCCCAAGCGCTTGGCACTGCCCATCTTCGCCAGCGACCCACTCTCCTCGGTCTCCTACGCGACGCAGGAGATACTGGTCATCCTGACGCTGGGCGGCCTGACCTATCTCTATCTCACTCCTTGGCTGGCGGTCGCCGTCCTGGTCCTGCTGACCACCGTCGTGGCGTCCTACCGGCAGCTGGTCCGCGCTTACCCGAGCGGCGGCGGGGATTACGAGGTTGCGCACCGCAACTTGGGGTCGACCGCCGGGCTGACCGTCGCGAGCGCGCTGCTTGTGGACTACGTGCTGACCGTCGCCGTGTCCGTCTCCGCCGGGGTCGACAACATCATCTCTGCCCTGACAGACCTCAACCCGTACCGGGTGGAGATCGCGATTGGGTTCGTGGTGCTGCTCACCGCAATGAACCTGCGTGGTGTCCGAGAGTCCGGACGGCTCTTCGCGCTGCCGACGTACCTCTTCGTTTTCGGCATCCTCGGGATGATCACCCTGGGTCTGGTGCGGACAGTGCTGGGCAGCGCCCCGGTCGCTGAAAGCGCCGGCTGGGACGTCGAGCCGGAACAGGTGGGGCTCGGCGGACTGGCGCTGGTCTTTCTTGCCTTGCGGGCGTTCTCCTCCGGTTGTACGGCGCTCACCGGCGTGGAAGCGATCGCCAACGGGGTACCCGCCTTTCGGGAGCCGAAGAGCCGCAACGCGGCCACAACGCTGCTGCTCATGGGCACGTTGTCGATGTCGATGTTCGCCGGCATCACTGCGTTGGCGCTGATCAGCCACGTCCACTACACCGAGTTCACCTGCGACCTGGTCGGCTTCCCGGGCGACTGTCGAACGGATCCGCAACGCACCGTCGTCGCCCAGGTGGCCGCGGCTGTCTTCGGCGGTGACGGGAACGTCTTCTTCTTCTACATCCAGGCGGCGACTGCGCTGATTCTCATCCTCGCCGCCAACACCGCGTACAACGGTTTTCCGCTGCTCGGGTCGATCCTTGCCCAGGATCGGTACCTGCCGCGGCAGCTGCACACCCGCGGGGACCGGTTGGTCTACAGCAACGGGATCGTGCTGTTGGCCGTCTTCGCCGGATTGCTCATCGTCGTCTTTTCTGCCTCGGTTACTCGGCTCATCCAGCTCTACATCATCGGGGTGTTCACCTCCTTCACTCTCGGGCAAGCGGGCATGATCCGGCACTGGAACCGGCGGCTGGCCGAGGAGAGGGACCTGGAACAGCGCCGAACGATGATCCGCTCTCGGGCGATCAACGCCACCGGCGCTGCTCTCACCGGCCTGGTGCTCCTCATCGTCACGATCACCAAGTTCATGGCCGGTGCCTGGATCGTCCTCATCGCGATGCCGCTGCTGTTCGGCATGATGCGAGCCATCAATCGGCACTACCGGGCGGTGAGTGTCGAGCTGGCGCCCGAGGACGAGACAACGATGCTGCCCGCCCGAAATCACGCCGTGGTGTTGGTCTCGAAACTGCACCGGCCGACGCTGCGTGCGGTGGCATACGCCCGCGCTACCCGCCCTTCCTCGCTCGTCGCGGTCACCGTCGCGGTGGACCGCGAGGAGTCGGCCGCCCTCCTGGCGGAGTGGGAGCGGCGCGGTATCCCGGTGCCGCTGACGGTGCTGGCGTCGCCGTATCGCGAAGTCACCAAGCCGGTCCTGGACTACGTGCGCAACCTGGGGCGATCCAGTCCGCGCGACGTGGTCACGGTGTTCATCCCCGAGTACGTCGTAGGCCGCTGGTGGGAGGCGCTCCTGCACAACCAGAGCGCGCTGCGTCTCAAGGGCCGGCTGCTGTTCACCCCGGGCGTCATGGTGACCAGCGTGCCGTGGCAGCTGCGGTCGTCCCGCCACGCCGCTGACCGTACCGAGCGTCCAGGTGTAGGTGCCGCCCGGCGCGGCGGCCCGCCGACCGACGCCGAGGGCTGACAACCGGACGGGCCGTTCGAGGCGTCGTACGAGTAGGGGAGAACCGGCTGGGCCACCGCGACGGTTGGAGAGCACGTGTCGGATGCGGAGGACGCGGAGTTCCGCGACTTCGTTGCCGTCCGTTCGCGTGCGCTGCTCCGTACGGCGTACCTGTTGACCGGCGACCACCACCTCGCCGAGGACCTGCTCCAGACGGCGCTGCCCTGACAGCGTGGGACCTCGAGGAGGGCGCGTACGTCGAGGTGGCGCACGTGTGGAGAGAAAACACCTGGCGGGCCGAACGGCCGTACCTGGTAGATGTCTGTCCGCATGACCTGGTGGTCGACCGGCACGGCTGAG
>JBBSMJ010000228.1:0-3077 GCA_038233235.1 Actinomycetes bacterium
CTGGTGTAGCCGAAGAACAGCAGCGTGACCGGGTCGCGCGTGTCCTCACGGAGTCTGAATTTCGCGCCGGCGGTGTCAGTGAAGGTGACGTCCGGGAGGGTGAACAGACCGTCCACCGTGCTCCCGGCGTAGGGCCCACGCTCGCCCAGATTGACCGCCGCGAGGGGGTCGCTGCGCGGGGGCGCGCACGCCGCAACCGCGAGGACGGCGGCGAGGCCGAGAACGGCGGCGCGGGCGACGCAGGCACGGTGGAGACTGCGGGACCGGGGTGGCACGCTGGAGCAACTCGCGGTCACCGGGCCGGTGTTCCCGCCCGTACTCCGGCGGCCAGCTCACTGGTCAGCTCGACCACCGCGTCGACGCCGGAGGCCTCGTCGGGGGCGTCCAGCAGCCGGCGGACGAGCGCCGAACCGACGATGACCCCGTCGGCGTACGCCGCCACCTGTGCAGCTTGCCGCCCGTCGGACACTCCGAGTCCCACGGCCACCGGCAGCTCGCTGACCGCCCGCACCCTGGAGACGAGGGACTCCGCCACGTCGCTCACTCGCTCGCGCGCTCCGGTGACGCCCATGGTGGACGCGGCGTACACGAATCCGCGGGTGACGGCGGCGACCGATGCCACGCGGGCGTCGCTGCTGCTGGGCGCGACGAGGAAAATCGGGTCGAGTCGGGCGGCTGCGGTGGCCGACAGCCAGGGGCCGGCCTCCTCGGGCGTCAGGTCGGGGGTGATGACACCGGCGCCGCCGGCGGCGGCGAGGTCACGAGCGAACCGCTCGACGCCGTAGCGCTCGACCGGGTTCCAGTAGGTCATGACGAGGGTGGGTGCCCCGGTCGCGGCAACGGCTTCGACGGTGCCCATGACATCGGCGATGCTCACCCCCTGCCGCCGCGCCGCGTCGACGGCTCGCTGGATCGTCGGGCCGTCCATGAGCGGATCGGAGTAGGGCAGGCCGACCTCGACAACGTCGACACCGGCTCGCACCATCGCGAGGCAGGCGGCGCGCGCCCCGTCAATGCTGGGGAAGCCGGCGGGCAGGTATCCGATCAGCACCGCCCGGCCGTGCAAGCGCGCCTGGGCGAAGCACTCGGCGAGCGGGCTCACCGCCCGTCGCCGTCCGCCTCTGCCGGCATGGCGTCGGCCCGCTCCTCGGCCGCCGCGACGATGTCCTCGTCGGAGACGACGTCAAACCACCGCGCCGCGGTGTCGACGTCCTTGTCCCCGCGGCCGGACAGGTTGACCAGCACCATCCCGTCCGAGCCCAGCTCGCGGCCGAGCCGGCGGGCGCCGGCGAGCGCGTGCGCACTCTCGATGGCCGGAATGATCCCCTCGGTGCGGCACAGCAGCCGGAACGCATCCATGGCCTCCGCGTCGCTCACTGCGTCGTACGACGCCCTGCCGGAGTCGCGCAGCCAGGCGTGCTCCGGGCCGACGCCGGGGTAGTCCAGGCCGGCCGAGATCGAGTGGGTGTCCAGCGTCTGCCCGTCGTCGTCCTGCAGGAGATAGGACCGCGCCCCGTGCAGGACGCCGGGCGACCCGCCGGTCAGCGTGGCCGCGTGCCGGCCGGTGTCCAGCCCCTCCCCGCCAGCCTCGTAGCCGTGCAGCCGCACCGTCGGGTCATCGAGAAAGGCGGCAAAGATGCCGATGGCGTTGGATCCGCCGCCGACACATGCGGCCACCGCGTCCGGCAGCCGGCCGGTGAGCTCGAGGGTCTGCGCGCGGGCTTCCACGCCGATCACCCGGTGGAAGTCGCGCACCATCATCGGGAACGGATGCGGCCCGGCCACCGTCCCGAGCAGGTAATGCGTGGTGTCGACGTTGGTGACCCAGTCACGCATCGCCTCGTTGATGGCGTCCTTGAGCGTGCGGCTGCCGACATCGACCGGCACTACCTCGGCGCCAAGCAGTCGCATGCGGGCGACGTTGAGGGCTTGGCGGCGGGTGTCGGTCTCGCCCATGTAGACGCAGCACTCCAGCCCGAGCAACGCCGCCGCGGTCGCTGTCGCGACGCCGTGCTGACCGGCTCCGGTCTCGGCGATGACGCGGGGCTTGCCCATGCGCTTGGTCAGCAGCGCCTGCCCGAGCACGTTGTTGACCTTGTGCGAGCCGGTGTGGTTGAGGTCCTCGCGCTTGAGCAGCACACGGGCCCCGCCGGCGTACGCCGCGAAGCGGGTGGCGTCGGTGAGCGGGCTGGGCCGCCCGACGTACGTCGCGGCGAGGCGGTCGAGTTCGGCCTGGAAGGACGGGTCGGCGCGGGCGGCGGCGTAGGCGTCGGTCAGCTCGTCGAGCGCGGCCATGAGTGCCTCGGGGACGAAACGGCCGCCGTACGGGCCGAAGTGGCCGGCCGCGTCGGGAAGGACTGCTGCGGGTGGTGAGGTGCTGGCCGTCGATCGGGGGGGTGCGCTGGTGCTCACCCCTCCCTCCGCGTGGGGCCGCCATGCCGCAACGCCGGGTGGGCCCCGGCAGTGACCAGGTCGGCGACCGCCGCCCGCGGATCGTGGCCGGTGACCAGGCTCTCCCCCACGAGCACGGCATGCGCGCCGTCGTTGGCGTAGGCGATGAGATCGTGCGGGCTGCGTACGCCAGACTCGGCCACCCGCACGACGTGCTCGGGGATTCGCGGCGCCAGCCGGGCGAACGTCGAGCGGTCGACGGCGAGCGTGCGCAGGTCGCGCGCGTTGATACCGATGACTTGCGCGCCAGCGTCGAGCGCCCTAGCGACCTCCTCGGCGGTATGACACTCCACGAGAGGGGTGAGCCCGAGGGAGCAGGCGCGCTCGACGAGGCTTTCCAGGGCGTCCTGTTCGAGTGCCACGACGAGCAGCAGCACCAGGTCGGCACCGTGCGCCCGGGCCTCCCACAACTGGTAGCTGGTGAGGATGAAGTCCTTGCGCAACACCGGGATGTCGACAACTGCGCGTACGACGTCGAGGTCCTCGAGCGTGCCGCCGAACTTGTGCGGCTCCGTCAGCACGCTGATGACGTGGGCGCCGCCGGCTTCGTACTCCCGGGCCAGCGCGGCCGGATCAGCGATCGCGGCAAGTTGGCCCCTGGAGGGACTGCAGCGCTTGACCTCGGC
>JBBSMJ010000229.1:0-3076 GCA_038233235.1 Actinomycetes bacterium
CTGGACCGCATCGCCACCCTGTCCCGCCCGGTGATCTGGCTGCTGTCCCACTCGACCGATGTCGTCGTCAAGCTGCTCGGTGGCGACCCGTCCGCCGGACGCGATGTCATGAGCGAAGAGGAGCTGCGCGATCTCGTCATCGGCCACGAGTCCCTGGGGAAAGAGGAGCGCGCGATCGTCGAGGACGTTTTCGCCGCGGGTGATCAGCAAGTCCGTGAGGTGATGGTGCCGCGCACCGAAGTCGACTTCCTCGACGCCGCACTCCCGGTGTTCAAAGCGGTTCCGCACGTGGTGGCCAGTCCGCACTCCCGCTATCCCGTCGTGCGCGGTTCGAACGACGATGTGGTGGGCTTCGTCCATGTGCGCGACCTGCTCGATCCGGGCCTTGCCGGGCGGTCGGTGCGGGTCGGCGACGTGGCGCGTGAGGTCAAGCTGTTGACCGCGACGAAACGCGTGCTCCCGGCTCTCTCGGAGATGCGTCGCGAGGGGCAGCACTTGGCCATCGTGGTCGACGAGTACGGCGGAACTGCTGGCATCGTCACCCTCGAGGACCTCGTCGAAGAGCTGGTGGGGGAGATCCGCGACGAGTACGACGTGGCGAGTGAACACACCCGACGCACGCTCACCGGTGACCTCGAGGTGGATGGTCTGCTCAACCTCGAGGACTTCACCGAAGAGACCGGCGTGGCGCTGCCGGACGGTCCGTACGAAACCATTGCCGGCTTCGTTGTCAACGCATTGGGCCACCTGCCGACGGTCGAGGAGTACGTCGACGTTGACAGCAGCAGGTTCACCGTTGCCGAGCTGGACGGGCGGCGGGTGGCCCGAGTTCGGGTCGGTGCCGTGCCGCCGGCCGACGACGAGCCGCCGAGCAGCGAAGCGGGACCTGCCACAATCACCTGACATGTCCGCAACCCCGTCGGCGCGACCCCGCGTCTTCTCCGGCATGCAGCCCACCGCCGACTCGCTGCATCTGGGCAACTACCTGGGCGCGTTGCGGCAGTGGGTCTCGCTCCAGGACACCCACGACGCCTACTACTGCGTCGTCGACTTGCACGCCATCACCGTCGAGCAGGACCCGACGGTGCTGCGCCGCCGTACGCAGGTGACCGCCGCGCAGTACCTCGCCGCCGGCGTCGACCCGCAGCGCAGCACCCTGTTCGTACAGAGCCACGCCCCGGAGCACACCCAGCTGGCCTGGTTGCTCGGCTGCCTCACCGGCTTCGGCGAGGCACATCGGATGACCCAGTTCAAGGACCGCACCCAGCGCTACGGCTCGGAGCGCGTCTCCGTCGGCCTGTTCACCTACCCCGTCCTGCAGGCGGCCGACATCCTGCTCTACCTGGCCGATCAGGTGCCCGTCGGTGAGGACCAGCGCCAGCACATCGAGTTGACTCGAGACCTGGCGCAGCGCTTCAACTCCCGTTTCGGGGAGACCTTCGTCGTACCTGAGCCCTACATCCTGCGGGAGACCGCAAAGATCTACGACCTGCAGCACCCGGGCGAGAAGATGAGCGGCAGCGTCGGCGGCGGTGGGTGCCTCTGGCTTCTCGACGAGCCCAAGGTGCTGGAGAAGAAGATCAAGAGTGCGGTCACCGACACCGGCCGCGAGGTCGTCGCCGACCCAGTAAACAAGCCGGGAGTGACCAACCTGCTCGTCATCCTGTCCACGCTGACCGACACGCCCGTGACGGCGCTGGAGGGGCGCTTCGCTGGCCGCGGGTACGGCGACCTGAAGAAGGAGGTGGCTGCTGCGGTGTTCGACCTGGTGGGTCCGTTCCAGCAACGGGTCACTGAGCTGCTCGCCGAACCCGAAGCACTCGACGAGGTGCTCGCCCGTGGCGCCGCCAAGGCGCGAGTCGTCGCCGCCGAGACGCTCGCCGTCGTCCAGGACAGGCTGGGCTTCTTGCTGGCCAGTATCAGGTGACCGGGCCGGGTGAGCGGGCCAGGTGAGCAGGCATGAGCACACCATCGGGGTCGCCATCACCGTGCCCGAGCCATACGGCTGCCTGTTGCAGGACTGGCGACGCCGCTTCGGCGATCCGCTGGCCGACGCCATTCCGACGCACGTCACTTTGCTGCCGCCGACGCAGGTCGCTACGGACTCGATGGCGGGTGTCGAGGATCATCTCGACGACGTGGCCGCTGCCGAGCGCGGGTTCGAGATGCACCTGCGGGGCACCGGCACCTTCCGGCCGGTGTCGCCGGTGGTCTTCGTAGCGCTGGCCCTCGGGATCGGTGACTGCGAACGGATCGAGGAACGGGTGCGGGCCGGGCCGTTGGCCCGCAAGCTGCCCTTCCCCTACCACCCCCATGTCACGGTTGCTCACGACCTGCCGGATGCGGTGCTGGACGGCGCCTACCGCGACCTGGCGGACTACCAGGCGCAGTTCCCGGTGGAGTGCTTCCATCTGTACGAGCACGGGTTCGATGGTGTCTGGCGCCGCCGCAAGGAGTACGCCCTTGGTGAGCCGCGGCAGCCGACACCAGCCGCGTAGCATCCGCGCATGCCGCAGGACAGCGAGCCCGGGGCGACCGACGCCCGAAGGACGGAGTCGGGTCTGCCGATCGAGGCGGTCTACGGCCCCGAGTCGCTCGACGACTTCGACCCCGCGGTCAAGCTGGGCGCCCCGGGGGAGTTTCCGTTCACCCGGGGTGTCTACCCGACGATGTACACCGGACGTCCCTGGACGATGCGCCAGTACGCCGGATTCGGCACCGCACAAGAGTCGAACGAGCGCTATCACCAGCTCATCGAGGCCGGGACCACTGGGCTGTCTGTCGCGTTCGACCTACCCACTCAGATGGGTTACGACTCCGACGACCCGATCGCGCACGGCGAGGTCGGCAAGGTCGGTGTGGCGATCGACTCCGTCGAGGACATGCGCACCCTCTTCGACGACATCCCGCTCGGCGAGGTGTCGACGTCGATGACCATCAATGCGCCGGCAGCCTTGCTGCTGCTGCTCTATCAACTCGTCGGCGAAGAGCAGGGCGTCGACCCGTCGAAGCTGTCCGGCACCACGCAGAACGACGTGCTCAAGGAGTACGTCGCGCGCGGCACCTACATCTATCC
>JBBSMJ010000230.1:0-3069 GCA_038233235.1 Actinomycetes bacterium
GCGAGCACGTTCTTCGCGGCGTTGACGCGCTGCAAGTCCTCGTCGAGCAGCGTGCCGAGCAGGCCGATGAGGATCACGCCCTGCGCGGCCCCGAAGTAGCCGCCGTACATGCCCGACCCGAACACGCAGGCCAGCAAAGGCAATCCCCCGTGGCGGTTGTCCCGCCGCCGAGCCGCCACCCGCCCGGACAGCCGCGGTTGAAAGATGACCAACACGCAGGCCAGCAGGATCAGCACGGGTACGACGAGACGAAACGCCTCCGGGGGCAGCCGCAGCAGCAGCAGCCCACCGACCACCGCGCCAACCGTGGACACCGCACCGAGGCGGATCAGCCGAGCCCGCTGCCCGGCGAGTTCCCGCCGGTAGCCGATCGCCCCGCTGAGCGACCCGGGCGCCAAACCCACAGTGTTGGACACGTTGGCCAACACGGGGGGAAAGCCGACCGCGAGCAGCGTGGGAAATGTGATGAGGGTGCCTGAGCCGACGACGGTGTTGACCACGCCAGCCCCGGCGCCCGCGGCGAGGACGGCGAGTGCCTCCAGGAAGGTCAGGGCAGTGCCGGTCAGGGGCGGAAGCGGTCGGCGGTCGAGGAGCCGCCGTCCCTCCCGCTGGTTTCCGGCAGCTCACGGTCAGCGGGGGCGGGCGGCGCGCTGCCGGTGGTGTCGGCCGCCACCCGGCCGAGCACGCTGCCGATGCCTTCCAGGGCCTTGCCGAGCTCGCTGGGAACGACCCACACCTTGTTCGCGTCGCCTTTGGCGATCTCCGGCAGCACCTGGAGGTACTGGTAGGCGAGCAGCTTCTGGTCCGGGTTGCCCTTGTGAATGGCTGCGAAGACGGTGTTGATCGCTTGGGCCTCGCCGTCGGCCCGCAGGATGGCGGACTCCCGCTCACCCTGGGCCCGCAGGATCGAGGACTCCCGCTCACCCTGCGCGGTGAGAATCTGAGACTGTTTGAAGCCTTCGGCGGTGAGGATGGACGCTCGCTTGTCGCGGTCGGCGCGCATCTGCTTCTCCATCGCGTCTTTGATGGACGGCGGGGGGTCGATCCCCTTGAGCTCTACCCGGTTGACCCGGATTCCCCACTTTCCGGTGGCCTCGTCGAGCACTCCCCGCAGCGCCCTGTTGATCTCCTCCCGAGAGGTCAGCGTCTGCTCGAGGTCCATCCCACCGACGACGTTGCGCAGCGTGGTGACGGTCAGCTGCTCGACGCCGTGGATGTAGTTGGCGATCTCATAGGTCGCCGACTTCGGGTCGGTCACCTGGAAGTAGATGACCGTGTCGATGGAGACGACCAGGTTGTCCTCGGTGATGACCGGCTGCGGCGGGAAGGACACGACCTGCTCGCGCAGGTCGATCAGCGGGCGCATCCGATCAACGAACGGCACGATGACCGTCAGTCCGGGCGTCAGCGTGCGCTGGTAGCGCCCGAGCCGCTCGACGACCGCGGCGCGAGCCTGCGGGATGATGCGCACGGTCCGGGCGAGGGTGACGATGACCAGCACCGCCAGGATGGCCAGGACGATCAGCTCTGCCACGGTGCCTCCGCTTGATAGACGAGGGCAGTCGCGCCCTTGATCTCCACCACGTCGACCGGCTGACCGGCCTCGATCACCTGGCCCTCGTCGTACGCGCGAGCGGTCCACACCTCGCCGGCCAGCTTGACCTGTCCGGCGTGCGCGTCCACCCGCTCCAAGACGACGGCACGGGAGCCGACGAGCGCTGCCGTACCGGTGCGGGTGCTCAGTGGCGTGCGCAGGTGCCGCAAAGCTATCGGGCGTACGACGGCAAGCATGGCGACCGCTACGACGATGGCAACGGCCGCCTGCAGGGGTAGTCCGAAACCGACCACCGCCACCACGCCGCCGGCGACGGCCCCGGCCGCGAGCATGGCGAAGACGAGGTCGAGCGTGGTGACCTCGATGATGCCGAGCACCACCGCCGCGACCAGCCACCACACCCATGTGCCCACAGATCGAGCTTATGCCTTCCCGGCGAGTCGGGGCCGCAGTAATCGCCGGATGCTCAGCCGCGGGCGGTCCACCGCGGGCCGGTGCGCTCCAGGATCAGGGGCATTCCGAAGCACTCCGACAGGGCAGCCGCCGTCAGCGTCGTCCCCAGCGGACCGTCGGCGACGACCCGCCCGTCGCGGAGCATGAGCACGTGGGTGAAGTTCGGCGGGATCTCCTCCACGTGGTGGGTGACGAGGGCCGTGGTCGGCGCCGCAAACTCCTCGGCGAGGTCCCCCAGCCGCCGTACGAGGTCCTCGCGCGCGCCCAGATCCAGTCCGGCGGCCGGCTCGTCGAGCAGCAGCAGCTCCGGGTCTGTCATCAGCGCGCGGGCGATCTGCACCCGCTTGCGCTCGCCTTCGGACAGCGTGCCGAACAGCCGGTCGCCCAGGTGCTCCAGCCCGAGCCGCGCGAGCAGCTGCGCCGTCCGCGCCTCGTCGACGTGCTCGTAGGACTCGCGGAAGCGACCGACGACGGCGTACGACGCGGTGAGCACGACGTCGGCGACCCGCTCGCCGGGCGGCAGCCGGTCGGCCAGCGCCGCACTGGTCAACCCGATCCGCGGCCGCAGCTCGAACACGTCGACGGCGCCCAGCCGCTCACCGAGGATCCACGCTTCACCGCGGGTCGGGTGCAGCTGGGCGGCGGCCACCTGGAGCAGCGTGGTCTTCCCGGCGCCGTTCGGGCCGAGGACGACCCAGCGGTCACCCTCCTCCACGGCCCAGTCCACCGCGTCGAGCAGCGCCGTGCCGCCGCGGGTGACGGTGACGCCGCGCAACTGGAGGACGTCGGTCACGCGTACGGCTCTCCTCGTTCGGTCAAGGTGTCGGGCCAACCTAGGGCACCGGATCGGCTGCGTGAGTCAGCCGTCGTACGGTGACTCGCACCATGACCCCGCGCGATCCGCCGACCGCTCCCGGCGAGCCCTCGACTGTGCTCGTGACCCTCACCGGGCGGGACCGACCGGGAGTTACGGCCCGGTTGTTCGGCGCGCTGGCGGCGTACGACGTGCAGGTGCTCGACGTCGAGCAGGTCGTGATCCGGGGCCGGCTGGTGCTCTGCGC
>JBBSMJ010000231.1:0-3051 GCA_038233235.1 Actinomycetes bacterium
GGTGCGCGCGCTGTCCAGGAGCTCGGCGTCCACCGTGGTGCTCAGACGTGTGCGATTCATGCCATTAGGATGCCACTTCGGGAGCAGTCGTGACCGCTAGGGGATGCGGAGGTTGACATAATGTGGCTTATCGGCGCTAGCCAATAAATCGTGGCGAAGTCGGAGTCTTGGTGGTGATTCAAGAAGACCATTCTCCGGACTCGCCGGGACGGGCTTGCTGCTGATGCTGACGGCGGTCCTGCAGCAGTCGGGGGTGCGGGCGTGGCCCGCTCTCGTACCCGTCGGGACGGGCCGGCGGCTGGTGGCCGTGGGCTCCTCGACAACTGCGACAGCGCTGGTTGCGATCTTCGGCTTTGCGCTTTTTCATGCGGCAACGGTCGACATCATCGGCTCGGGCCCACTGTCCCCCGACCTCATCAACAGTTTCGTCCGGGCCGAGGACTCGGTGGCTCTAAGCATCACGGTTGCGGTGGCGCTACTCGGTTTCCACGTCGGGTGGGCCCTTCTCCTCATCGGACTGGGGTTCGCGAAGCGGGTGCCCTGGCCGGTTGCGTTCGTCGGCTCAGGCGCCGCACTCGGGTCATTCGTCGCCGGAGCGATCGGCGGCGCCGCGGAAGCGGCCGCGTTCGTCGCCCTCGCTGGGGTGATCGGTTGGCTCGGCATGCAGCTCTCCCGGTCCGCGCAGGCCCTCGAACCATCAGGCTGAAGCCGGCAAATGCTTCGGCTTGCCCGGCGGGCGAAGTTGGTACCCGCAGATCGTCACTCAGCTGCCGACGTAGGCCGCGAGATGCTCGCCAGTGAGGGTGGAGCGGGCGGCGACCAGGTCGGCCGGTGTGCCCTCGAAGACGATCCGGCCGCCATCATGACCAGCGGCCGGCCCCATATCGATGATCCAGTCGGCGCGCGCCATGACGGCCTGGTGGTGCTCGATGACGACGACCGACTTGCCGGAGTCCACGAGCCGGTCCAGCAGGCCGAGCAGCTGTTCGACGTCGGCGAGGTGCAGGCCGCTGGTCGGTTCGTCCAGGAGGTAGACGCCACCCCTGTCCCCCATGTGGGTGGCCAGCTTGAGCCGCTGCCGCTCGCCGCCGGACAGCGTGGTGAGGGGTTGGCCGATGCGGAGGTAGCCGAGACCGACGTCGGCCAGGCGGGTGAGGATCTTGTGCGCCGCCGGGGTCTTCGCCTCGCCGGCCCCGAAGAACTCCCCGGCCTCGCCCACCGACATGGCCAGCACCTCGCTGATGTCCTTGTTGCCGAGCGTGTACTCCAGCACCGAGGCCTGGAACCGCTTCCCGTCGCACTCCTCGCAGGTGGTCTCGACGGTCGCCATGACACCGAGATCGGTGTAGATGACGCCGGCGCCGTTGCAGGTCGGGCAGGCACCCTCGGAGTTGGCGCTGAACAGTGCCGGCTTCACCCCGCCCGCCTTGGCGAACGCCTTGCGGATCGGGTCGAGCAGTCCGGTGAAGGTCGCCGGGTTGCTGCGTCGCGAGCCGCGGATCGCGCCCTGGTCGATCACGACCACCCCGTCGCGGTCCGCGACCGAGCCGTGGATCAATGAGCTCTTGCCCGATCCGGCCACTCCCGTGACCACACACAGCGTCCCCAGCGGGATGTCGACGTCCACCTCCTGCAGGTTGTGCGTCGAGGCGCCGCGGACCTGCAGGACGTCAGAGACTGGGCGTACGGACTCCTTGAGGCTGGCCCGGTCGTCGAGGTGGCGGCCGGTGGTGGTGCCGCTACTCCGCAACCCCTCGACGGTCCCCTCGAACACCACCTCGCCGCCATCGGTGCCGGCGCGCGGGCCGAGGTCGACGACGTGGTCGGCAATCGCGATCGTCTCGGGCTCGTGCTCCACGACGAGTACGGTGTTGCCCTTGTCCCGCAGCTGCAGGAGCAGGTCGTTCATCTGCTCGACGTCGTGCGGATGCAGCCCGATCGTCGGCTCGTCGAAGACGTAGGTGACGTCGGTGAGCGACGACCCGAGGTGGCGGATCATCTTCGTCCGCTGAGCCTCACCCCCCGACAGCGTGCCGGCCGGCCGGTCGAGCGAGAGGTAGCCCAGCCCGATCGCGACGAACGAGTCGAGCGTGTCACCGAGCGCCACCAGCAGCGGTCCCACCGACGGCTCGTCCAGATCCCGCACCCACCGGGTGAGGTCGCTGATCTGCATGGCGCAGACGTCGGCGATGTTCCCCCCGTCGATCGTCGCTGCCCGCGCATGCTCGGCCAGCCGGGTCCCGTCGCACTCGGGGCAGGTGGTGAAGGTGATCGCCCGCTCCACGAACGTCCGGACGTGCGGTTGCAGCGCCTCGACGTCTTTGGACAGCATCGACTTCTGGATCTTCGGGATCAGGCCCTCGTACGTCAGGTTGATCCCGTCGACCTTGATCTTGGTCGGCTCCCGGTGGAGCAGGTCGTGCGTCTCCCTCTTGGTGAACTTCTTGATGGGCTTGTCGGGGTCGAAGAAGCCGCAGCCGCGGTAGATGCGGCCGTACCAGCCCTCCATGCTGTAGCCGGGGATCGTCAGCGCGCCCTCGTTGAGCGACAGGGTCTCGTCGTAGAGGGCGGTGAGGTCGAAGTCGGTGACCGCTCCCCGTCCCTCGCAGCGCGGGCACATGCCGCCGAGCCGGTTGAAGGTCACCTTCTCGGTCTTCGTCTTGCCCGGTCCCCGGTCGACCGTGATCCCCCCGCTCGCCGACACCGAGGGCATGTTGAACGAGAACGCGTTCGGCGAGCCGACGTGCGGCTTCCCGAGCCGGCTGAAGAGGATCCGCAGCATGGCGTTGGCGTCGGTGGCGGTGCCGACGGTCGAGCGTGGGTTGACCCCCAGCCGCTCCTGCCCGACGACGATGGCGGTCGTCAGCCCGTCGAGTACGTCCACGTCGGGCCGCGCCATCGTCGGCATGAAGCCCTGCACGAAGGCGCTGTAGGTCTCGTTGATCAGTCGCTGCGACTCCGCGGCGATCGTGCCGAACACCAGCGAGCTCTTGCCCGAGCCGGAGACGCCGGTGAACACCGTCAGCCGCCGCTTCGGAATCTCGAGACGGA
>JBBSMJ010000232.1:0-3036 GCA_038233235.1 Actinomycetes bacterium
GGAGCGTCTCTCCGGACGCCGTCCGCAGCTTCCGTTCGCAGCTCCAGTCTGGCGAGGATGTAATCGACCCGGATACCTGGGCGGGCTCGGTCCCGCAGGCCGGCGGCATCGCGCCCCGCGTGCGGGTCGGGCGTAGCCGGTGGTTCAACCTGCTCTGGCTGTTGCCGATCGGCTTCGCGCTCCTCGTGGTCGCGGTCGCCGTCGCCAAGGGCCTACGCAGTGAGCCCGCAATAAGGGAGTTCATCGCGCGCTATCCGGGGACGATCGAACCGTCGTCCGCGGAGGGCACGACCGGGTTCCCCGCCTGGGTCGGGTGGCAGCACTTCCTCAACCTCTTCTTCCTGATCTTCATCGTTCGCTCCGGCGTCCAGATCCTGTCCGACCATCCGCGGCTGTACTGGACCCGCCACTCCACTCCGGGCCGGGACTGGTTCAGGGTCCAGAAGCCGGTGCCGTCGGACCTGCTGTGGACGGCCAAGCAGGACTCGATCAGCCTCCCGGGCCAGGTCGGCCTGCCGGGGCTGCGTCACTCCATCGGCCTCGCCCGCTGGTGGCACCTCACCGTCGACGTCGTGTGGCTGCTCAACGGCGCGATCTTCGTCGTCCTGCTGTTCGCGACCGGCCGTTGGGAGCGCATCGTGCCGACCAGCTGGGACGTGTTCCCGCACGCGTTGTCCGTTGCAATCCAGTACCTCTCGCTGAACTGGCCGACCGAGAACGCCTGGATGGCCTACAACGGCTTGCAGCAGCTCGCCTACTTCGTCACCATCTTCGTCGCCGCCCCGCTTGCGCTGATCACCGGCCTCGGCATGTCGCCGGCCCTGTCCGCGCGCTTCAAGCGGATCAGCACGCTCTTCAGCATCCAGGCTGCGCGCTCGCTGCACTTCCTCGTGCTCGCCTGGTTCCTCGCCTTCATCGTGGGCCACGTCACTCTGGCGATTGCCACCGACGCGCTGACCAACCTCAACTACATCTACGCCGGGAGCGATGGCGACGGGTGGGCGGGGTTCTGGGTCTTCGCCGCGTCGATGGTGGTCGTCATCGTCGGTTGGGTCGCCGCCACGCCGCTGACCATCCGTCATCCGCGGGTCATTCAGCGCGTCGGGCAGGCGGTCGTCGGACCGGTCCAGCACCTCTTCGAGCACGTCGATCCGAAGCCGGGCCAGTACACCGAGAAGGACATCTCGCCCTACTTCTGGCACAACGGGCAGTACCCCGGCTCAGACGAGTACAAGGCCCTGTTCGACGGAGGCTTCGCGAACTACCGGCTGCGGATCGACGGGCTGGTGGAGCACCCCGTCTCCCTCGACCTGACGGAGCTGCGGGCGCTACCCCACCACGAGCAGATTACCCAGCACTTCTGCATCCAGGGGTGGTCCGGAATCGCCAAGTGGGGCGGGATCTCGATGCAGGCGATCGTCGATCTCGTCAAGCCGCGCCCCGAGGCGAGGTGGGTGGTCTTCTACTCACTCGGCGACGGACCGGACGGCGGCATCTACTACGACGCCCATCCGATCGAGCACATGAGCCACCACCTCACGATGCTCGCCTACGACATGAACGACGAAGCCCTGCCGTTCGGACACGGCGCGCCGCTACGGCTGCGGAACGAGATCGAGCTCGGCTTCAAGCAGGTCAAGTGGATCAAGGGAATCGAGTTCGTCGCCCACTACTCGGAGATCGGCGGCGGCTACGGCGGCTACAACCAAGACCACGAGTTCTTCGGCTACAGGCAGTCGATCTGAGCAACCTCGTCAATCAACGCGAACCGCGAAGGAAGGCCGAATGAACAGCTGGAACGTGAACGACCTGAAGCTCAAGCCGCACTCTCCGCAGATCCTCTCCTCTACGAGCGATGCTCGTGCGATCGCCTTGGCGATTCCGGCAGGCGAAAGCCTGCAGGACCACCAGGTCCACGAACGAGCGTGGGTCTCGATCCTCAGCGGCGAAGCCGAGATCACGACCACAGCGGGCGAACGCATCGCCGGCACGCCAGGACTGCTGGTGGAGTTCGACCCCGGCGAGCGCCACGCCGTTCACGCAGTCTCAGACACCCGCCTACTGCTGCTGTTGACGCCGTGGCCCGGTGCGGGGCATCCGGGACCCATGTCGGTCGAGGACAAGGAGGACGCCGTGGCCCACGCCGCCGAGCACCGCAACCGGTTGGAGGCGTCCGGCTAGGAACGCCCGATCACAGGTGACCGCCCTCGTTGGTCCAGCGGTTGATCCAGCGGTCGAGCTCAGGAACATGCGGAACGTGGGTCTCGAGGTCGATATCGACCAGCTCGCCGTCCGGCTGGGCATCGTCGCCGGGCTCCTGCGCATCGTCCAATCCGGCCAGATAGGGAGACAGGTAGCGCCCCGCTATCTTCGTCGGCGGCCAAAAGAGCGCGTGGCGGTCGGCGGTGTCGCTTTCCTCGCCCAGGTCATGACGCAGCCAGGCCCGGCCACGCCCGGTCAACAGAACGCCGCGCATGACCGGGCGAAACGGCTCGGGCTCGACGTCCGCGCCCGCGTAGGCGGCGATGGCGCGGGCCACGACATCGGCCTGTTGGGCCGCGAGCCCGCCCTGCTTGATCGGAAACGCCGCAGCGTCCCCGGCGACCCACACCGCCTCGGAGCCGGGCACGCTTCCGAACGGGTCCGTGAGGACGAACCCCCGCTCGTCGGTAGCTAGCCCGGCGATGGGAAGACCGATCGCCCTCGGCAGGGCGACCACACGCTCGCCACGGAGATCGTGTCCGCCGGGATCGACAACGAGGTACCCGGCCTCGGACGCGGTCACGTGCGCACCGGTCTGCACGCGCACGTTGGCCGCGTCGAGGTCCGCAACCACCGCCGCGGACCCACTCGGCCCGAAGATCTCCAGCGGCGCCTGTTCGTGTGTGTACACAACTCCCTCGACGTCCTGCTGGCACATCGAATCAATGTTCCACGCCGTCATGAGGGCCAGCTCGTATGCCGGCAGCGGCCAGTAGACATCGTCCGGGATCACAAAGGCCAGCCGCTTGCTGTAGCCCTCTTCGAAGTCCGCGA
>JBBSMJ010000233.1:0-3034 GCA_038233235.1 Actinomycetes bacterium
GCTGGCCCGCCGCTGGATCGGCACTCCCACCGGCCAACCACCGGCAGGCGACGGGGTGTACACCGTCGACGGCAGCCACGGAGTACCAGTCCAGGAGGGCTCTGCCGCTATCCGGCTGGTCATGCTCGGCGACTCCAGCGGGGCCGGCCTCGGGGTGCACCGTCCCGAGGAGACGCCCGGTGTCCGACTGGCCTGCGGCCTCGCCCAGCTGGCCGCGCGGCCGGTGGCGCTGACCAACGCCGCCCGAGTGGGGGCGCGCTCGGTCGACCTCGACGAGCAGGTCACCCGGGCGCTCGGCTGCCATCCGGACGTCGCCGTCATCGCGGTGGGGGCGAACGACGTGATCCACCGGGTCCGCCCCGCGGCCTCCGTACGCCACCTCGGTCAAGCCGTTCACCGCCTGCGCGCCGCCGGGGTGGAGGTGGTCGTCGGTACCTGCCCGGACCTCGGCACCATCGAGCCCATCGTGCAGCCGTTGCGGCTGATCGTGCGGCAGTGGAGCCGCCAGCTGGCCGCCGCGCAGATGATCGCCGTCATCGAGGCGGGCGGGCGGTCGGTTTCCCTCGGTGACCTGCTCGGCCCCGAGTTCGCCGCCGCACCGACCCAGCTGTTCGGCCCGGACCGGTTCCACCCCTCCGCCGAGGGCTACGCGAGCCTGTCCGCTGCGCTGCTGCCCTCGGTCGCCGCCGCGCTGGGACTGACGCCGGAGGCCGAGGCAGAGCCGGAGGCCTTCCGTGGTGACGGGGTGCTGCCGGTGGCGGTGGCCGCCGCCGAAGCCGCTGCCGACGCCGGCACGGAGGTCACCGGCACCCAGGTCGGCGGGGCCGAGCGCGGCCCGCGCGGCCGCTGGGCACTACTTCGCCACCGCCGCCGCGCCTCCCTGCCCGATGTCGACGACCGTACGGCTGCCGCAGCTCCGAGCTAGCGTCGGTCGTGGCCGCCTGTGGGGACGGCCAACGGGACGGCGTACGGCGAGAGGGGACGGAACATGCCCGAGGCGGTCATCGTCGCCGCTGCGCGTAGCCCGATCGGCCGTGCGGTCAAGGGGTCGCTGAAGGACGTCCGGCCGGACGACCTCGCGGCGACGATCGTGCGGGCGGCCCTGGACAAGGTCCCCGAAATCGACCCGGCTGACATCGACGACCTGTATCTCGGCTGCGCGGAGCCGGAGGGCGAGCAGGGGCTCAACATGGCCCGCCGGGTCGCCGTCCTGCTCGGGTACGACGCCCTGCCGGCGGTGACGGTCAACCGTTTCTGCGCGTCCTCACTGCAGACCACCCGGATGGCCTACCACGCCATCAAGGCCGGCGAGGGTGACGTGTTCGTCTCCGCCGGCGTGGAGTGCTTGAGCCGGCATCCGGCGTTTTCCGGGGCCGGCGAGGGCGCCGAGCGCTTCCTGCATCCGGCCTTTGCGGCCGCTACCGCGCGCACCGCCCGCCGCGCGCAGGATGGTGGTCGGTGGAGCGACCCGCGTCAGGACGGGTCGCTTCCTGACGTCTACATCGCCATGGGACAGACCGCGGAGAACGTCGCCACCCTGCGCGGCGTCACCCGGGAGGCGCAGGACGAGTTCGCCGTCCGCTCCCAGCTCTTGGCAGCGAAGGCCATTGCGAAAGGCACCTTCGACCGGGAGATCACCCCGGTCACCACACCGGACGGCACCGTGGTGAGCCGCGACGACGGCCCGCGGGCTGGCACCACGATCGAGGCGGTCGCCGCGCTTCGACCGGTGTTCCGCCCGAATGGCACTGTGACCGCAGGCAACTGCTGCGCGCTGAACGACGGGGCAGCCGCAGTGGTGGTGATGAGCGAGGTCAAGGCGCACGAACTCGGCGTGACGCCGCTCGCCCGGGTCGTGTCGACGGCTGCCTGCGCGCTCTCCCCGGAGATCATGGGACTCGGCCCGGTGGAAGCCTCGCGTCGGGCGCTGCGATTGGCCGGCATGAACGTCGCCGACGTCGACGTCGTGGAGATCAACGAAGCGTTCGCCGCGCAGGTCATCCCGTCGCATGAGGACCTCGGCGTCGACATCGACAGGCTCAACGTGCACGGCGGCGCGATTGCGCTCGGTCACCCCTTCGGCATGACCGGGGCGCGGATCACGACCACGCTGATCAACGCGCTTCAGCTGCGCGACCAGCAGATCGGGCTGGAGACGATGTGCGTAGGCGGCGGGCAGGGTATGGCCATGGTGCTCGAGCGGCTGAGCTGAGCGGCAGGGCCGAGCGTCAGGGCCGAGCGGCAGGGTTGAGCGTCAGCCGACGGCCAGCTTGAGATCGCGCAGGGCGTCAGCCGCCTCGGTGAGGACCTCGCCCGCCGGTTGGCGACCCTCCCGCGTCCACACCGGAACGTCGGGCGAGAGACCGGACAGCGCGGTGAGCAGGTCGTGCCCGGTCACCGCCACTTGGTCCCCAACGGTGTAGTCGGGTAGCGGCGGGACGGTTCGCCAGCTCGGCGCGGCCGCTCCTTTGCGTTCCTCGATTCCCTGGGCGGCGTCGGCGAGCAGCTGCGCGGCGAGCCGGCCGGCGTCCGCGCGGGTGCCGTACGGCGGCAGGGACTGCGCTAGCCGGGCCGGTGACAGCCGGCGCAGCCGGTCAGCGAGCCGCTCGACGTCAGCGGCCAGCCGGCGAGCCTGCAGGTCCACGGCGGCGGACGGTAGCAGCGTCCGGTCGGGGACTTGTGCCGCTCGCGTCGGTGGGGCACCCTCGGAGCACGCACCACTTTCGCCAGAGACACTCGAGTTGGAGGCGCCCATGTCCCTGCACCACTCCGACGAGACCCATCAGAACCTCGTCGCCCGGGTTCCCACAGTCACCGGTCGTGCGCTCCCCGAGTGGTTCAGGTCCTTGGAAGACGGTCCCGCCTTTTTACGGTTCGAGGAGCGGGTCAACTGGCTCCGCGACGAGCACAACATCTCCCACGGCTACGCCACCGCGATCATCCGCGAGCACGACCGGCAGCGCGCCGCCCGGCGAGCTTGAGCCTTCGCCTTCTTTCAACCGGGCGAGATCTGTCATGGACGCTGCCGAAGCAC
>JBBSMJ010000234.1:0-3027 GCA_038233235.1 Actinomycetes bacterium
CTGGGCGCGTCGTTGGTGTGCAGCGTGGACAGCACCAGGTGGCCGGTCAGCGCCGCCTCGACGGCGATCTGTGCCGTCTCCCGGTCACGGATTTCCCCGATCAGCACGATGTCGGGGTCAGAGCGCAGGATGGACCGCAGGGCCGAGGCGAACGTCAGCCCCGCCTTCGGGTTGACCTGCACCTGGTTGATGCTGGGCAGCCGGTACTCGACCGGATCTTCAACCGTGATGACGTTGACTTCGGGCCGACTCAGCACGTTGATCGTGGCGTACAGCGTGGTCGACTTCCCGGACCCGGTGGGCCCGGTCACCAGCATCATCCCGTACGGCTTGTGGAAGCTTTCTGCGTAGCGGGCGTAGTTGTCGTCGGAGAATCCGAGCTCGGCGAGGTCGATCCGCGCCGTCGAGGTGTCGAGGATGCGCATGACAACCTTCTCGCCCCACACGGTGGGCAGGGTGGCCACCCGCAGGTCCACCTTCGCGCCCCTTGTCGCGACCGACAGGCGGCCGTCCTGCGGCACCCGCCGTTCGGCGATGTTGATGTCCGCCATGATCTTCAGTCGACTGATGACCCCGGACTGGATGGCTCGCGGCCAGCGCATCGCCTCGTGCAGCACGCCGTCGATCCGGAAGCGCACCCGCAGCTCCCGCTCCCCCGGCTCGAGGTGGATGTCCGACGCCCGGTCCTGGATGGCCTGAGCGATGAGAATGTTGACGTAGCGCACGATCGGGGCGTCCTCGACCACGGCGCTGACAGTGGCGAGGTCGGCCTCCGTGTCCTGATCGTCGTCGACGGCCGAGGAGAGGTCGTCGAGGTCGGAGTCGGCGCGGTGGTAGCGGTCGATCGCGGCCAGAATCTCCGTGCGGCTGGCGACGACCGGACGGGTCTCCATGCCGGTCGCTGCGCGGAAGTCGTCGAGGGCGAACACGTTGCCCGGATCGGCCATCGCCAGCAGCAGTCGCTTGCCCTCGTAGCCGATCGGTATCGCGGCGTGCCTCCGGCACACGGCACCCGGCGCGCGCACCACAGCGGAGCTGTCCACCGCGAAGTCGCTGAGGTCGACATAGCGCAACCCGACCTGCGCCGCCAGGGCCTCGACGAGTTGCGGCTCGCGGACGGCGCCCTTGTCCAGCAGTACCCGGCTCAGGCTGTGCCCGTTCTGCTCGTGCTCGGCCACCGCCGAGTCGAGTTGGTCACGGGTGAGATGTCCGTTGGCGAGCAGGATCTCGCCCAGCTGCTTCACACGCCCCCCTCGCCACTCACCCTTCACCACATCGGCGCAACCGCCACCGGGGTTGAGCCGCCTCGGGAGAACCGGGAGCGGGGTCAGGTCGGGGAGGTCAGCGCCGCCCGCATGGCCGCCAGCGGCGCGACTCGCCCGGTCATCAGTTCCACCTGCCGGGCGGCCTGGTGGAGCAGCACCGCCCGCCCTTCCGACACCGACCCGCCGGAGCGCGCCCACGCCCGCGCCACCGGAGTCGAGGCGGGGCTGTACACCACGTCCACCAATGCGCCGGGAGAGGGTGGCACCATGTCCGCCAAGACATCAGCGACCCCCGCCGGCACGGTGCTCACCACGACCGGGGCCGCCAGCGCCGTCACCGCCCGCTCCCACGGCCGGACGTCCATGTCCAGTCCCGCGTACGCCGCCGCCCGTTCCAGCTGCCCGATTCCGCGGCGGGAGCGGGCGTAGACCTCGACCCGCGCCCATCCCAGCCGCGCGAGGGCGGCGACGGCCGAGCGGGCGGTCGCCCCGCCACCGAGGACGCAGGCCGTCCCGCCGCCGGCGGTCGGAAACGCACCCGCTTCCCGCAGCGCGGCGACCAGGCCGTCGACGTCGGTGTTGTCGCCGTACCGGCGGCCGGCGCGCAGCAGCACGGTGTTGACGGCGGACAGCCTTGCCGCTTCCGGCGCCACCTCGTCGAGCAGCGGCAGCACCGCCTCCTTGAGCGGCATGGTGAGCGAGAGCCCCACCCACGAGGCATCCAAGCCGGCGAGCAGCCTGGGCAGCGCCGACTCGGCGCACTCGACGGCGTCGTACCGCCAGTCCAAGCCCAGCGCGGCGTAGGCGGCCCGGTGCAGCAGCGGCGACAGCGAGTGGCGGATGGGTGAGCCGAGGACAGCGGCCCGTCTCACTCCCGGTTGGCCGCCAGCTCGGCCTTGAGCTGGAGGAACTCGTCGTAGCTGGTCGCGAACTTCGTCGTCCCCTTCTCCAGGTCGACGGTGACGAAGTACAGCCAATCGCCCTCGGCAGGCGCCAGCGCCGCCTCCAGCGCCGCCTCGCCGGGAGAGTTGATCGGGCCGGGCGGCAAACCGGTGTGCAGATAGGTGTTGTAGGGCGAGTCCACCTCGAGGTCGTCCTGGCGTACCCGCTCCTTGTCCGCGCCCAGCGCGTAATTGACCGTCGAGTCGAACTGCAGCGCCATGCCTTCCGCGAGCCGGTTGTAGACCACGCGGGCGACCTTGGCGTAGTCCTTGTCCAGCCGCGCCTCACCCTCCACCAGGCTGGCGATGACGACGGCCTCCCCCGGGGTGACGCCGAGGCGCCGAGCCTTGGCTTCCAGGTCCAACCCCTCGGCGGCCTGGGTGAAGCGGGCCACCATCGCGGCGGCCAGCTCCTCCTCGCTGGTGCCCGGGTCCACGGTGTACGTCGCCGGGAACAGGTAGCCCTCCGGCTTGCCGCCGGCGTACGGAGGAAGGCCCAGCGCCTTCCCTTCGCTCCTGCCCTTGGCCTTGCCCTCCCCGAGCGCGGCCCGCAGGCTCTTCTTGGTGAAGCGGGTGTTCTTGGCGACCAGCGCGACGATCTCGGACAGCCGGCTGCCCTCCGGCACGGCGACGTCGGTCTCCAGCCGCAAGGCCGGGTCCAAGAGCAGGTCGAGGGCGGAGCGCGCGGACATCTCCTCGCGCAGCGCGTAGAACCCGGGCTGGATGCCCGCGGACCGGTCATCGTCGGAGGCCACCTCGACGAACGCCTCGACACTGCGTACGACGCCGGCCGCTTGCAGAGTCGCGGCGATGTTGGTGGC
>JBBSMJ010000235.1:0-3010 GCA_038233235.1 Actinomycetes bacterium
GACGACGCCGTCCCCTTCGCCGACCAAGTCGACGCCGTCGCCGACCCCGACGAAGACCTCGCCGTCCCCTTCGCCGACCAAGACGACGCCGTCGCCGACCCCGACGAAGACGAAACCGGCTCCCTCCCCGACTCCGTCGTGACCGGCCCCGCCGTCACCGGCCCCGCAGGGATGTCGACGGTTCCAGATCCGGCTCCCTCCGCCGTCGTGGCGCCCACCCGCGCCGACCCGTTCGCGGCGGGGGCGAGCGAGCGGTTCGGGGGACCCGCGGGCCGGCGGTCGACGTCCCCGTTCGGCCGGCACGGCCGCGGCCCGGCAGTGCTTGCCCTGCTCGCGCTGACCCTGCTCACCTTCGCGGTCGGCTTGCTCACCAAGGCGCCGTGCCGGGAGGTGGGATGGCAACGCGATGTCGCCTTCACTCACGTCTGCTACAGCGACATCCCGCTGCTGTACGCCGAGCGCGGCCTGGCCGCCGGGCAGGCGCCGTACCTCGACTCGACGGTGGAGTACCCGGTGATCACCGGAGCCGTCATGGGGGCCACGGCGTACGTCACCGCTCGCCTGACTCCCGCCGGCGACGCGCTGACCCGGGCCCGCACGTACTTCGACGTCAATGCCCTCGTGCTTGCGCTGGCGGCTGGGGCCACCGTCGTGGGGCTGGTCGGGCTCGCCGGCACCCGCCCCTGGGATGCCGCCCTGTTCGCGTTGGCACCCGGCCTGGCGCTCAGCGCAGTGATCAACTGGGACCTGCTGGCGGTGGCGCTGGCCACGCTCGCCCTGCTCGCGTGGGCCCGTCGGCGTCCCGTTCTCGCCGGCGTACTGATCGGTTTGGCCACCGCCACCAAGCTGTATCCGGTGCTGCTGCTCGTGCCGCTGCTGCTCTTGTGTCTGCGCGCCGGCCGGCTGGCCTTCTTCGTGCGGACCGCGGCGGCGGCGGCGGGTGCGTGGGGGGTGGTGAACGTGCCGGTAGCACTCGCCGCTCCGGAGGCGTGGGCGGAGTTCTACACGTTCAGCCGCGAGCGCGGCGCCAGCTTCGGCTCGCCCTTCTACTGGTTGGCGACCGAGTTCGGCCCGCTGGACAACCCCGACGGCGCACCGACGGTGCTCAACCTGTTGTCCGGAGGGGCGCTCCTGCTGCTGCTGCTGGCGATCAGCTGGCTGGCGCTGTCCGCTCCGCGCCGGCCCCGGGTGGCCGCGCTGGGGTTCCTGGTGGTCGCCGCGTTCTGTCTGACCAACAAGGTCTACTCACCGCAATACCTGCTCTGGCTGCTGCCGCTCGCGGCCCTCGCCCGGCCGCGCTGGCGGGACCTGCTGGCCTGGCAGGCCGCCGAGGCGCTCTACTACCTGGCGGTCTGGTATCACCTCTCCGCCCTGGACGGCGACGCCAAGGGTCTGCCGCTCGCCACCTACTGGCTGGCGCTGTGGCTGCACGTGGTCGCCACTGCCGCCTTCGCCGGCCTCGTCGTCCGGGATGTGCTGCGGCCGCGGTTGGACCCGGTGCGGGCCAGCGGCATGGACGACCCAGCCGGAGGGGTGCTGGACGAGGCGGTCGACGCCGTCGTGCTGCGCCGTACGGCATGGTGACACCGTCCGCAGAGCTCTCGGCGGCACCGACTGATAACCGGAGCCGGGTAACCGGGGGCGATCGGGACGCGCTCGGCCTGTGGATGGCCACCCGGGTGGCAGTCGTCGCCACCATCGGCGCAGCCGCCTGGCTGGTCGGCGACGGCCAGCGCCCTGGCGACCTGCTCGGGCGGCTGCTGCAGTGGGACGCGGTGCACTACGCGGCGATCGCGGCGTACGGCTACGACGGCGACCCGGCGAGCATCGACCCGACCCCGCTGGAGGCCTTCTTCCCCGGGTTCCCGCTGGTGCTGCGCGCGGTGGCGACGACCGGCCTGCCGTACGCCGTCGCCGGTCCGTTGGTGTCCCTCGTCGCGGGTGCGGTGGCCGTGGTCGCGCTGTACCGGCTCGCCGTCGTCGAGGCCGGCCCGGACGGCCGGGGCTCGCGCGCCGTACTCCTGCTGCTGCTCAGTCCCACCGCGGTCTTCCTCGCGGCCGGCTACACCGAGGCGCTCTTCCTCGCTCTCGCGCTGCCCTGCTGGCTGGCGGCCCGCCGCGGCTCGTGGGCGGCCGCCGGCCTGCTCGCCACCGCGGCCTGCGCCGTACGCGTCACCGGGCTCTTCCTCGCCGCCGCGCTGCTGGTGCAGTGGGCGACCACTCGGGAGCACCGCCGGCTGGGCGCGCTGCCCTGGCTGGCGCTGCCGGCGTTGCCGGCGCTGGCCTACAGCGTCTACCTGGAGGCCCGTACGGGTGACTGGCTGGCCTGGCAGCACGCGCAGGAGTCGCATTGGGGTCGGGTGCTGACCTCCCCGTGGGAGGCGTTCACCACGACGTGGCGGGCCGGCTTCCTCGACCCGGGCCAGCCGCCGGGCTTCGCGTGGTACTTCCGGTTGGAGATCGTCGCCGTCCTCGTGGGGGTGGTATTGACCGGCTGGCTGCTGATCCGCCGGCGGTGGGGCGAGTCGACGTACGTCGGGCTGCAGGTCGCTGCGCTGGCCACGTCGGCGTTCTATCTGTCGGTGCCGCGCGCCACGTTGCTGTGGTGGCCGCTGTGGACCGGCCTCGCCGTGTGGTCGCTGCGGCACCGCTGGGTGTGGTGGGCCTACCTCTCCGTGTCCGCGCCGCTGATGGTGCTGCTCGCGGCGACGTACGCGACCGGCCGGTGGGCCGGCTGAGCGGGCGGTGACCAGCCGGGCGGACGTCGTCGCGCGGGTCGCGGCCGACGTGCTCGCGCTGTCCGCGGCGGCGATCCGGCGGGTTGCCGTCGATGGAGTGGACGGGGCGGGCAAGACCTACTTTGCGGACGAGTTGGGGGCGGAGCTGGTTCGGCGCGGCACGTGCGTCGTCCGCGCCTCGGTCGACGGCTTCCACAACCCGCCGGCGGTGCGCTACCGGCGTGGCTGCTCGTCGCCGGAGGGGTTCTTCCGCGACTCCTACGACTACGACC
>JBBSMJ010000236.1:0-2982 GCA_038233235.1 Actinomycetes bacterium
CCGACACCGCCGCATTCGAGGAGGACTCATGGCCGGATCGCCCGACGTACCCCAGATCAGCGTCAGTGCGTGTCCAGCGGACGCGCTGTTGCTCGACGTCCGCGAGCCGGAGGAGTGGGTGGCGGGGCACGCCCCCGGTGCCCAGCACATCCCGTTGGGTGACCTCCCCGCCCGGGTCGGCGAGGTGCCGCACGACCGACAGGTCGTGGCCGTCTGCCGGTCGGGTGGCCGTTCGGCGGGCGCGACTGGGTGGCTGGCCGAGCAGGGTTACGACGCGATCAACCTCGATGGCGGCATGACCGCCTGGTCAGCTGCGGGCCGGCCCATGGTGAGCGAGACCGGGGGACCGCCGACCGTGGCGTAAGCGACGTACGCCCTGGTCGCCCCATGGCTTACGCTGGCGGCACCAACCGCGGGAGCTCGGACCAACCGGGCTGAGAGGGCGACTACCTGGGTCGCCGACCGCTCGAACCTGACCGGGTAATGCCGGCGTAGGGAGTCTCGGTGACATCCGTCGTGACGTTCGTATGACACTGACCGGCCCGGCTGGGGCCGCTGCGCCCGACGCGCCGATCGCCCACCGCGAAGAGGCCCCGCTCACCCTGGACACGTCCCCTCCGCGCGAGCTCGGGTGGGTGGACCAGGCGGTGCTGTGGGGCAGCCTGGGGGTCAGCCTGCTGCTGCCGGTAGCGGCCGTCTTCGTACTGCGGCCGTTCGGGCTGCCGGAGCTCGCCCCGATCGCCGCGCTTACCGCGATCGTCGCCGGCTCGCTGGTGGGCTCGGCGCTGTTGGGCCTGGCTGCGGTCCCCGGCGCCCGCACCGGGGCGCCGGCGATGGTGCTGTTGCGCGGTCTCCTCGGGCGCCGCGGGTCCTACCTGCCGACCGGGTTGAATCTCGTGCAGTGCGTGGGTTGGGCCGCGTTGGAGGTGCTCGTCATCGCCGAGGTCGCGGCGCGGCTCACCACTCCCGGCTTGCGCCCGCTCTTCGTCGTCCTCGCGGGTGCGCTGGCCACCCTCATGGCGCTGCGGCCACTGAGTGTGGTGCGTGTGCTCCGCCGGTACGCCGGCTGGCTGGTGGCGTTGGCCACGGCGTACCTCTTCTACGCGGTGTTGCGGGAGGGGCTGCCGCCGCTGACCCGCGGCTCGTGGGCCGGCTTCTGGCTGGCCATGGACGTCGTGGTGGCGCTGCCGGTGTCGTGGGCGCCACTGGCCGCCGACTACGCCCGGCACTCGAAGTCGGGTGGGGCGGCCTTCGCCGGCGCGTTCGTCGGCTACTCCGTCGCCGCGACCGCCTACTTCTCGCTCGGCGTGCTCGCGCTGCTCACCGTGGTGGGTAATCCCACCGACCCGGTGGGCGTGGTCGGGGCGTTGCTCGCCCTCCCGGTGGGCGCCCTGGCACTGGTCATCCTCGCCGTCGACGAGGTCGACGAGGCCTTCGCGAACATCTACTCCACCGCCATGTCGGTGCACAACATCGCCCCGCGGATGGACCGGCGGGTGCTTGCAGTTGTCGTGGGTGCGCTGGCAACGACGCTGGGACTGCTCGTCGACGTTATCGCCTACGAGAGCTTCCTGTTCCTGATCGGCTCGGTGTTCGTTCCGCTGTTCGCGGTGGTAGCCGTCGACTACTTCCTGCTCCGCCGCGGGGCCTGGGACCTCTCCGCCACCTCCCGCGGCCGGCTGGTGCTGACCATCCCGTGGGCGCTCGGCTTCGTCACCTACCAGCTGATCAACCCAGGAACGGTCAGCTGGTGGGTCGATGCGTGGACCGCCGTACGCGACGCGCTGGGCTTCACCCCCGCGCCCTGGATGAGCGCATCCCTGCTCTCCTTTGCGGTGGCCGCCGTGGCGACCGGCGTGGTCGGCTGGCGCGGGCGGGTGCCGGCCAGGTAGCTACCAGCAGCCCTGCACGGTGGTCGCGAGCCGGTCGACCGCCCGCCGGGTGGCGAGCTCGGCCGGCTGTCCGTAGACGAGGAACGCCCACACCTTCTCCCGACCGTCGCGTGCAGTGGTGACCCCCGCCAGCGTGATGACGTCGCGCAGCGAGCCGGTCTTGCCCTGCAGCCTGCCCGCAGCACACGTGGTGGGTTTGGTCACGTACCGCGAGTAGTTCGCCCCTAGCGTGCCGCTCACCCCGGCCACTGGTAGAGCGGCGAGGAAAGCGGCCCGGATCTTACTGCGGTACGGCGAGAGTGCGGCCCGCAGCACGTCCGCCAGGTTGCGTGCGGTGAGCCGGTCGCTGCGGGACAATCCGCTCCCGTCGTACAGCGCCATGCCCGCCAGCGGTACGTCGAGCTTGGCCAGGACGCTACGAACCGCAGCGTTGGATCCGGCCCAGGTGGCTGGCTGGCCGTTGCCGATCGCCACCAGGCGGAGCAGGTGCTCGGCGTCCTGGTTGTCGCTGACCAGCAGCATGCGACGCACGATGGAGTCGAGCCGCAGCCCGCGCCCGGGCCAGCTCCTTGGCGTGGTTAGTCGGCGGACCAGCTGGAAACCTTGACCTGGCCACTGCGGGCTTGTCGAAGTTGTCAGGCGATCCGGGCGCTATAGCGCCCGATCTGCCTGACAGGGTGCGCAGCGGTGCTCAACTCCGACAGATCGGCCGAAGACTTTTCACCTGCGCGTCCCCGTGCGGTCACCGCGGGTACGGCTACGCCGGTCCACCATGGGGGTGTGGTGATGTCCGCAGTCGCCCCGCCGCTGCGCCAGGTGCAGGTGGTGGCCCACCGTGGTTCCTCCGGTGCGGTCGCCGAGCACACGTCTGCGGCGTACCGGCAGGCCATCGAGGAGGGCGCCCACGCCCTCGACTGCGACGTCCGGCTCACTCGTGACGGGGTGCTGGTCTGCGTCCACGACCGCAGGATCGACCGGACCAGCAACGGGCGGGGCCCGGTCTCCACCCGCTAGCTCGCCGATCTGAGCGAGCGCGACTTCGGTTCGTGGAAGACGGCAGGTGGGCGGGTCGAGGTGCCCGACCGTGACA
>JBBSMJ010000237.1:0-2967 GCA_038233235.1 Actinomycetes bacterium
ACCCGGCTGGCCGCCCAGGTCGCCGACGAAGTGCGCGCGCACGTCGGCGACAAGGGGCTAGCTACCGCCGTCCCTCGATCGGTGCGCATCTCCGAGGCACCCAGTTTTGGACAGACAGTGATGACTTTCGACCCCGCCTCGTCCGGGGCATTGTGCTACCGAGACGCCGCGCGCGAACTTGCTGCGCAGGTCGGGGCCACGGACGGTGAGGCTGAACCGGGCACTGACGGTCGGCACAGCCCGGCGGTCGAGGCCAACTGATCTACGTACGGCGAAGGAGTGGCTATGAAGGAGCGACGAGGGCTGGGCCGCGGCTTGGGCGCGCTGATTCCCTCCGGGCCCTCCCGCGGCGGTGAGGGGTGGGAACGAGCTGGCCTGGGCGCCGCCGCTGGGACGGGGGCAGTGACGGAGGGCGGGGGCGATGGCACTTCACCGGGGCGGGACGAGGTGCGGGCACCCGACCAGCTGGGGCCGCGCAACGGGCTGCAGGTCGTCCCCGGGGGAGCGCCGACGACCTCCGAGCCGGCTGCTAGGACTGGTGCGTTCCTGGAGGACGTGTCGATCAGCGCCGTGGCACCCAACCCTCGGCAGCCGCGACGGTCCTTCGACGAGGACGCCCATGCGGAGCTGGTCGCGTCTATCCGGGCGGTTGGCCTGCTGCAGCCGATCGTTGTCCGACCAATCGGCGGTGGCCGCTACGAGCTGGTGATGGGGGAGCGGCGGTGGCGTGCCGCCCAGGCGGCCGGCCTGACCGTCGTGCCAGCCGTTGTGCGCGACACTGCCGACGACGCGATGCTTCGCGATGCGCTTATCGAGAACCTGCACCGCGAGCAGCTGAACCCGCTGGAGGAAGCAGCCGCGTACGACCAGTTGCTCAGCGATTTCGGGTGTACCCATGAGCAGCTGGCCGACCGGGTGGGTCGCTCCCGCTCACAAGTGACCAACACCCTGCGACTGCTGCGGCTGCCGGCCCACGTCCAGCGGCGGGTGGCCGCTGGGGTGCTGAGCGCTGGCCACGCGCGGGCGCTGCTCGGCGTCGACGATCCGGAGCAGCAGGACCGGCTTGCCCAACGCATCGTCGCCGAAGGGCTCTCCGTACGCGCGGTGGAAGAACTTGTCGCGGTTGGCGGAGCGGCGCCCACGACGTCCCGCCAGCGGCTGCGTGCCCCGCTGGCGCCAGCCCTGACCGAACTCGCCACCCGGCTCTCGGACCGGTTCGAAACTCGGGTGCGGGTGGACTTGGGCCGTCGCAAGGGACGCATCGTGGTCGAGTTCGCCTCGATCGATGATCTCGAGCGCATCGTCTCCGCCATGACCCCATCCGTGGAGCCGGACCGGAATCCGGCCCCCGCCGCGGGGTGACTGGACCCGTCCTCGAGTCGACCAGTGTCGCCTAGCGCTGCCGCGGACCCACCTCGCGTGGACCAACTCAGCCGGCTGTGCCGCGTCGCACGTGCCGCTCGACAGCGACCGTCAGCAGCTCACGACATACTTCGCCCAGTTCCAGGCCGGCGGCCGCGATCGCCTGCGGGAACAAGCTGGTCTGCGTCATACCCGGAGCGACGTTGACCTCCAGGAACCAGGGCGTCCCGGTGTGGTCGACGACGAAGTCGGTCCGGGAGAGGTCGCGCAGCCCCAGCGTCCGGTGGGCGGTGAGTGCCGCCGCCGCGATGTCGTCCAGCACCTCGTCCGGCAACCGGGCGGGCACGAAAAACTCCGTCGTTCCCGCGGTGTATCGGCTCGCATAGTCGTACATCCCGGAGTCCGGGGCGACCTCGACGGCGGGCAGGGCCAGCGGTCCCGTTCCAGAGTCCGCCACGGAGACGGCAACCTCTGTGCCATCGACGAAGCGCTCGACCAGCGCGGTATCCCCATAGGCGAAGCAGCCCACCATGGCCGCGGGCAACTGCTCGCGCTCCTGCACCACCGACGAACCGAGGGCGGAACCGCCCTGGGTGGGCTTGACGAACACGGGCAACCCGAGTCGTTGAACCAGCGCATCCAGCACAGCCGCGGCGCCCAACTCACGGAACGTCTCGCGCGGCAGGGCTACCGCCGGTGGGGTGGCCAAGCCGGCCGCGCGTACGGCAGCCTTGGCCACCGGCTTCGCCCACGCCAGCCGGCAGGCGTCCGGACGAGAGCCGACATAGGGCAGGTCGAGGAGCTCCAGCACCTCCCGAAGAGCACCGTCTTCGCCGAGCGCACCATGCAGGCAGGGGAACACCGCCGCCGGTGGCTGCTCGGCGAGGACCGACAACAGGGCAGCGTCCGCGTCACGTACATTCACCGGCACGCCGACGGCGGTGAGTGCGTCGGCAACTCTGCGGCCGGACCGCAGCGACACCGCCCGCTCGTGAGACAGCCCGCCGGCCAGGATGAGAACGTCGGTCAGCTGAGTCACCGCAGATCGGGCCCCGGGGCGCCCGGTTGCCCGCCGGAATGCTCGCCCGGCGCGGTGCCCTCGACCCCGAAGGTCTCGCGCAGCTGCAGCTCTTGCTCCAGCACCCCGGCCAACCGGCGTACGCCCTCCCGGATGCGCTCCGGTTCGGGATAGCAGTACGACAATCGCAAGCTGGCCGCCCCCGACCCGTCGGCGAAAAAGGCGCTGCCCGGGACGTAGGCCACCCGCGACGTCACCGCCCGGGGAAGCATGGCCGTCGCGTCCAGCCCCGCAGGAAGCGTCACCCACACATAGAACCCCCCGGCCGGCCGGGTCCAGTGGGATTCGGGCGGCAGGGCAGCGGGCAGGGCGTCGAGCATCGCGTCCCGACGCTCGCGGTACAGCTCGCGGAAGGTCTTGACCTGCTCAAGCCATAAGTAGTCTTGTAGATAAGTCGATATAGCGACCTGGGAAAACGCGGGGGGACACAGCACGGCAGCCTCCGCCGCGAGGACCAGCTTGTCGCGAACCGCGGGCGGGGCCAGTGCCCACCCCACCCGCAGACCGGGGGCGAAGGTCTTGGAGAA
>JBBSMJ010000238.1:0-2946 GCA_038233235.1 Actinomycetes bacterium
CTGGGCAGCGGTCCGATGTCGGTGCACCAGGCGCTGCTGTGGCGGCAGTGGAGTGATGCCGTCACCTACGTCAGCCACACCATGCCGCCGAACGACGAACAGGCCGAGCAGCTCAGCGCGCGCGGGATCCCCGTGGTCGACAGCGAGGTGGCGGCTTTGGACGAGGCCGATGCCGGCCGCACCGTCCTCCGGCTGGCCGACGGCACCGCAGTTGAGGTAGAGGGGGTCGTCGTGTCGACGCGGATGGTGGCGCGTGCTCGCTTCCTCACCGGGCTGGGACTCGAGCCGACGGAGCACCCCAGCGGCATGGGTGAGCACATCCCCGCCGACGCGACCGGGCGCACCGCCGTGGCCGGGGTGTGGGTGGCGGGCAACGTCACCGACCTCATGGCGCAAGTCGGCGGCGCCGCCTCGGCCGGCGCGATGGCGGCTGCCCACCTCAACGTCGACCTCGTCACCGAGGAGACCCACGGGGCGGTCGAGAGTCACCGCGACCGGTGGACCGAGGCCGCCAGCTCCGTCGGGGCCAACGCCGGCTTGATCGAGGTGGCGTCACCCGTCGCCGGGCACGAGTGACGTCACCTCGATCTCAAGCCGACACAGCCTGGGCTAGCCCTGGGACTGGCCCTCGCGGTTTTCGCTACTGCCCTGGCCACTCTAGCCTTCCAGCGCGGAACTCTGGCTGTGGCCGACTTGGATGCGACGGGGCTGAGCCTGCTCGGCGACCGGAATGGTCAGGTACAGCACTCCGTCGCGGTAGTCCGCCTGGAGGTTTTCCTGGTCGACTCCGTCGCCGAGCATCAGCTGGCGGGTGAACTCCCCTTGGGGCCGCTCGGCGAGCAGCACCTGGTCGTCCTGGCGGTATTGCTGCTGACGATCGGCCTGAATGGTGACGACACCCCGCTCCATGGTGATGTCGACGCTGGACGGGTCGACACCTGGCAGGTCGAGCGCGACGTGGAACTCCTGCCCGGCGCGCCAGACGTCCATGGGGAGGGATGCCGGAGTGCGGGTGCCGGAGAGCAACTGATTGGTCAGGCGGTCCATCTGCCGGATGGGGTCACCGAACGGGTCGAAGCGCAGAACTGACATGTCCTCCTCCTTACTGACCGGTGCTGGTTGCTTCCCTGCGTGCGACACGCCAGTTTCCCAGCAACTCGCCCGGTCAAACACCTCCGCTACCCGCCCGGGGGTGGGGCGGCCGCTCCCCCGCCGGCCAGGGTCTCCCGCTGCTGTTCCGGCATCGCCAGATCGGCACCACCGTGAGCGAGCCGCGATCTGCGATAGCCGTAGAGGAAGTAGACGACGAAGCCGAGCGCCATCCATACCAGGAACCGGATCCACGTCTCGACGGTGAGGAAAAGCATCAGCACCAGACAGGCGCCGACGGCCAGCATCGGGACTAGGGGCACCGCCGGCACGCGGAACGCACGCGGGAGGTCCGGTCGCGTACGGCGCAGGATGATGACGCCGACGCTCACCAGCAGAAAGGCGAACAGCGTGCCGATGTTGACCAGCTCGGCCAGCTCGGCCAGCGGGATGAATCCGGCGAGGACGGCAATGAGAACGCCGACGGTGACGGTGATGCGGTACGGCGTGCCGAATGTGGGATGCACCTTGGAGAACCACCGCGGCAGCAGGTTGTCGCGGCTCATCGCGAAGGCCACCCGGCTCTGACCGAGCATCAGGATCATCATGACCGTCGTCAACCCGGCCAGTGCACCCATGGTGATGAGGTCGGCGAAGAAGGAACGTCCCACCGCTTCGAAGGCCGCGGCCAGCGGGGCACTCTGGTCGAGCTCGGTGTAGTTCTGCATGCCGACCACGACGAGCGAGACGGCCACGTAGAGCGCCGTACAGATCAGCAGTGAGCCGAGGATCCCGCGCGGCAGGTCGCGCTGCGGGTTCTTTGTCTCCTCGGCTGTCGTGGCGACGATGTCGAACCCGATGAAAGCGAAGAAGACGAGCGCGCCGGCCGCGAAGATCCCGCTAACGCCGAAGTTCTGCGGCGCCGCACCGAAGATGAACTCCAGCAGTGTCGCATCCAGGCCGCCGGTCTCCTCGGCGGCTTCGGCCGGTGGGATGAACGGCGAGTAGTTGTCGCCCCGAACGAAAAAGAGGCCGGCGGCGATGACAAAGAGCACGACCAGGATCTTGATGGCGACGACGACGGCGTTGACGCGCGACGACAGCTTGATGCCGCCGACGAGGACCGCGGTCAGCAACAGGACGACGAGGAACGCGGGCAGATTGAAGACACCCTCTTCCCCACTGGCTATCGAAGTGGGAAGGGTGATCCCGAAGATGTCGAGGAACCGGGTGAAGTACTGGGACCAGCCGACGGCGACGACAGCGCCGCCGATGATGAACTCGAGGATGAGGTCCCAGCCGATGATCCACGCGATGAGCTCGCCCATGGTCGCGTAGGAGAACGTGTAGGCGCTCCCTGCAACAGGCACGGAGGAGGCGAGCTCGGCGTAGCACAGAGCGGCCAGACCGCAGGCGATCCCGGCAATGACGAAGGAGATCGCCACTGCCGGCCCAGCCGTGCCGTTCGCCGCCACCCCGGTAAGCACGAAGATGCCGGTGCCGATGATGACGCCGATGCCGAAGACTGTGAGGTCGAGCGCGGAGAGCTCCTTCTTGAGCTGATGCTCCGGTTCCTCGGTGTCGCGCATCGACTGCTCGATCGACTTGGTTCGCAGGACACTCATCTGGCCCTCCACGTCATGTTTCCGACCGCGCATCCGGGCCGACGTGCGCCAGCAACTATCACGACTGGGCGGGAACACGCCACCACCGCGGCCGGTGTTTCTCGCCCACCAGCTGCGTGCCACCGAACTGCTGGACTCCGGTCGGGTGACGTGACCCCGGTGCGGCCGGAGTACGGCGACCTTCCGGCGTACGGTGCGTGGATGCGGGAGGAGGGGGCCCCGGTCCAGTCGA
>JBBSMJ010000239.1:0-2943 GCA_038233235.1 Actinomycetes bacterium
CGCGTTGGTGGCCGAGTGGGGTCGCCGCCGGTGCGGAGGCCGCCGCTACTTCCCCTGGACGTCGTCGCTGTTGGCGCCGCTGTGGGTGGCCGAACGCGGGGTCTGCATGTGGTTGGCCGTGCTGCGGCGGCTGGAAGGCGGAGTGCCCTACGGCGGCCGGCGGCTCGTCCGCTCCGCCAGCCGACCCTGCGCCCTACGGCGACGGCTGCGGGAGAGTGCGCCTCTGTCGGATCGCGGAGCTGTCGTACGCGGCTCCGATCGGCTTGCAGGGAGCGGCTGGCGGGTACCGCCCGACCGGTAGCTCGCCCACTCCTGCGGGCTGACCGGCCGTAAGGTGTGCGACGATGCGTCTGCCCGAGCCCCGCGGTCCGCTCAGTCGAGCGTTGCTCGACCGGCTGCGCGCCGCGCCGGGTGACGTAGGCGATCCAGTGCGGACCGCGTCCATCCACGCGGGCGACAGCGCCCCGGCTCGGCAGGACGAGGACCTGCAGCTGTCCCTGAGCGTGTGCTATGAGCTGCACTATCGGGGTCTCCCCGACGTGGCGGCGGAGTGGGAGTGGGAGCCGTCGCTGGTGGCGGTCGCTGCCACCCTCGAGCGTCGCTACCTCGCTGACCTGCGCGCGTTGGCTCCCGCACCTCCGATCCACGATCCGGCGGATGTGCCTGCCGCGCTGCGCCGCCTCGGCGAAGCCGAAGACGGCCCGTCTCTCGCACGGTTCCTGCAGCGGGAGGCGACCGTGGACCAGTTCCGCGAGTTCGTCGTACATCGTTCGGCGTACCACCTCAAGGAAGCCGACCCGCACTCCTGGGCCATCCCGCGGCTGTCCGGCCGGCAGAAGAGCGCGCTGGTGGAGATCCAGGCCGATGAGTACGGCGCTGGGCGGCCCGGCCGCATGCACGCGGAACTGTTCGCCATGACGATGCGGGCTCTGGGCCTCGACGCCTCCTACGGCGCCTACCTCGATGTCGTGCCGGCAGTGACGCTGGCCACGGTCAACGCTGCATCGCTGTTCGGCTTGCACCGGCGGTGGAGAGGCGCACTCGTCGGCCACCTCGCGGTGCTCGAGATGACCTCCTCGCTACCCAACCGCAGGTACGGCAATGGGCTCCGCAGGCTGGGCTTCGGTGCGGATGCGACCTGGTTCTACGACGAGCACGTCGAGGCAGACGCCGCCCATGAGCACATCGCGGTCACCGACCTGTGCGGATCGCTGGCCGCTGACGAGCCCGAACTGGCGAGCGACATTCTCTTCGGGGCCGCCTGCTGCCTGGCGCTCGACAATCTCTTTGCCGCCACGCTGCTCGACGCCTGGGCAGCTGGGCGCTCATCGCTTCGCCCGGGGCCGCCCGGCGATCAACTGACCGCGCCTGGATCACCCGAGCCGACGGTGCGGTCAGGGCGGTCGGGACCGGTCGCCGGCGCGCGGAAACCGGTGCTGCGGTGAGTGCCGTCACAGAACGGCTTGAGGCCTGACTGGCCGCAGCGGCACAGTGCGACCGTACGTCGACCAGGGTCGATCTCGCCCCCCTCGCCATCGAGGATGACGAAATCTCCCCGGACGATGAGCGGCCCGTCCTCGGTTGGCGCGATGACCACCCGTGGATCCGGTCCTGGCGCCTCCTGCATTGGCGGCTCGTTCCCAGACAGCCGCGCAGAGAAACGGTAGGCGTCACGCCGCGGGTCAGGTGGCGGTGGGGAGCCCCGCGGCGTCGGCGGCATCGGCGGCCTCCACCTCCTCGCGAGTGATCCCGAGCAGATACAGCACCGCGTCGAGGTACGGCACGCTCACCGAGGCGTCCGCCGCCTCCCGCACCACCGCCTTGGCGTTGAAGGCGACGCCAAGGCCAGCCCGGCTCAGCATGTCCAGGTCGTTGGCCCCGTCGCCGATGGCCACGGTGTGGGCGAGCGGCACCCCCGCCGCCGCGGCAAACCGCTCGAGCGCCGCCGCCTTGCCCTTGCGGTCGACCAGCTCACCCACCAGTCGGCCGGTGAGCCGGCCAGCCCGCACCTCAAGGGTGTTCGCCGCCGCGTAGTCGATACCGAGCTCCCGCGCCAACGGGTCGATGATCTGCGTGAAGCCGCCGCTCACCACGGCGAAACGATGGTCCAGCCGCTTCAGTGTGCGCACCAAGGTGCGGGCACCGGGCGCGAGCCGCACCTCCCGGCGTACGTCGTCGAGCACCTGGGCCGGCAGTCCGGCCAGCAGGGCGACCCGGGCGTGCAGCGCGGCGGCGAAGTCCAGCTCGCCCTGCATCGCGGCCGCGGTGACGCGCGCCACCTCCTCATGGGCTCCGGCGCGGGCAGCCAGCAGCTCGATGACCTCCTGTTGGACGAGGGTGGAGTCGACATCCATGACGACCAATCGCTTGGCCCGGCGCAGCAGCCCGGCGGGTTGCACGGCCACGTCGACCCGCTGCCGGGCCGCTTCCGCGACCAGCTCCTCGCGCAACCGCGCGGGGTCGGCACCGGACACGTCGAGCTCGAGCGCGGTGACCGGCTCGCCGGCGAGGCGGACGATCCGGTCGATGTTCGCTCCGCAGTGGGCGAGCCGGCCGGTCACCGCGGCGACGGCAGCCGGACGCAGCGGCCGGGCCAGCATGGTGACGTGCAGACGGTCGGGCGGCCGAGCGGTGTCCATACGCCCAGTGGGGCCCACAGTGGGGCCCACAGTGGGATCCGCATTTGGGCCGGCATCGGCACCACCCGGTGATGTGCTGCACTCGCTGTCCATGCCCAGCGCGTCGGCCACCCGACCAACCGCACGGCGTAGGCCCGCCTCGTCCGGGGGGGCGCTGACCAGAGCGCAGAGCACCAGCCGGCCCCGGATCACGACCTGCTCGACGTCGAGCACCTGCACGTCGTACGCCGCCAGCGCGCCGAACAACCGGGCCGTAACTCCCGGTCGGTCCCGCCCGGTGAGGGTCACGAGCACAGTCGAGGGC
>JBBSMJ010000240.1:0-2941 GCA_038233235.1 Actinomycetes bacterium
AGAAGGTGGCGATGGGGCGCCCCGCGGCGTCGAGGATGCGGGAGCGCTGCGCCAGCGGAGGGCTGGAAAGGTCGCTGGGCAGCTGCTGGAACTCATCGGTCGTGGCCCGCGCGGCGAACCCGAGCCCCCCGGCCACCGGCACCACCAGACCGGCGACGAGTACGCCGGCCAGCGCGCTGACGCCGAAGAACAGGGCCAAGCGGAGCAGCGACCCACCGAGTGTGCGCCGTTCGACCTGCGGAGTGGTGGACGCCATGCGTTCAGGGTACGGGCAGCTAGCCCGTATGGTGGAACCGCTGGGGAACACCGAGGTAACGCCCGCAGAACGGCCGGCGGCCAACTGCGGGGGGCGCCACCCAGGGGAAGCGTAGTCCCGATGGGCCATGTGGATTTGGGCCTATCGGGGTCTGTCGCGGCAAAGGTCCGTTTCCGTACGGTCTCAAGAGATCGTGATCAGCTGACGAGTCATGACACAACCACTCGCTAGTCGCTAGACGGGGATAACGACAATGGCCTGGACGATGGACTGGACCTCGCGCGGCAACTGCCGCACCGCCGATCCGGACGCGCTGTTCGTGCAGGGGGCGGCCCAGAACCGGGCCAAGGCGCTGTGCTCCGGCTGTCCGGTGCGTACGGAGTGCCTGGCAGATGCGCTGGACAACCAGGTGGAGTTCGGCGTGTGGGGCGGGATGACCGAGCGGGAGCGGCGGGCACTGCTCCGCCGCCGACCCAATGTGACGTCCTGGCAGCGGCTGCTGGAAACCGCGCGCGACGAGTTCGAGCGGGACTGCCTTGTGCAGCCCGCCGTGCTTCCCGCTGGCTTGTCCGCTACCGGGTAGCCCGGGGTCAAAAGCCGGGCGGGGCGGCCTGCGGAGGGGCGTGGCCGCCCCGTCCCCTCGAGTGAAGGGACCCTTCATCCAATAGGTTGGCGTGAAGGGTCCCTTTACTCAGCTCAAGCCAGCGAGGTCCGACGCGACGGCCCGTAGGTCCAAGAGGTCGTGAACGTCTTCCGGGCGGGCGGCCACCCGCCCGACCGCAACCTTCGGGTGAGCCGCCGTGAATCGCTCGGTAAGGCGGCGCTCGCGTGCCGCCAGGGCGGAGCGCTCGGCGTGCAGGACCAGCAGCGCCCGCACCAGGCGATGTCCGCCGCTGTCCGCGAGGGCCTCCGCGGCGGCCGCAGCGCGGTCCCCCGACAACGGCGTCCGGCCCCCGCCGGGCACGATGTCGTGCACCCGGTTGAGCACCAGTCCGGCGAGCGGCATGCGTTCAGCGGCGAGCCGCTCGACGAAGTACGACGCCTCGCGCAGCGCGTCACGCTCCGGCGCGGCGACGACGAGGAAGGCGGTGCCCGGGGCGGCCAGCAGCTGGTACGTGGCGTCGGCGCGCTCCCGGAATCCCCCGAACATGGTGTCCAGCGCCGCGACGAAAGTCTGTACCTCAGTCAGGAACTGCGCACCCAGGATGCGGGCGAGGATATTGGTGAACACGCCGACGCCAGCGCTGACAACCCGTACATAGGCGCGTCCGCCCCGCCGTGCCGGCGCCATGAGGACACGGATGAACCGGCCGTCGAGGAAGGCGCCCAGCCGCGCCGGTGCGTCGAGGAAGTCCAGGGCTGATCGGCTGGGCGGGGTGTCGACGACGATGAGATCCCAGCGGTCGCTGGCGCGTAGCTGGCCCAACTTCTCCATCGCCATGTACTCCTGCGTGCCGGCGAACCCGGAGGAGACCGAGCGGTAGAACGGGTTGGCCAGGATCTCCCGCGCCCGCGCGGGGTCGGCGTGGGCGAGCACGACCTCGTCGAAGGTCCGCTTCATGTCGAGCATCATGGCGTCGAGGCGCCCGCCCGCGGCGCTGTCCACCCCGCCCACCGTCCGCGGGGTGTTGTCCAGCTCATCGAGCCCCATCGACTGGGCCAGCCGGCGCGCCGGGTCGATGGTCAACACGACCGCCCGCCGGCCGCGTTCGGCGGCGCGCAGCGCGATGGCCGCGGCGGTCGTCGTCTTGCCCACCCCGCCCGCCCCGCAGCAGACGACGATGCGGGTGGCCGGGTCGTCCAGCAGCGAGTCGATCGACAGCCGGGTAGAAGCGTTCACACCGCGCCCCGCTCGACGAGGTGGCTGGCCAGCTGGTAGAGCGCTCCCAGGTCGATGCCGTCGGTGACGAGCGGTAGCTCCCAGGTGGGCCGGTCGAGCGCGGCGAGCGCCCTCCGCTCCCGCCGCTCCAGCTTCACCCTGCGGGCGTGCTCGGCCGCCTCGGCGAGCAGCGCGTCGGTGATTTTCTCGACGTGGGCGGTCACCCCAGCCGCGTGCAGCCCGGCAACCACGTCTGCCCGGTCCAGCGTCCCCCGCCCCGCGCCGGTCAGGGCGGCCCGCGGCAGCAGCGGCGGGCGGACCATGTTGACGACCACGCCACCCACCGGAAGGTCGATCGCCGCGAGCGCGGCCACGCCGTCGATCGTCTCCTGGACTGGCATCTCTTCGAGCACCGTCACCAGGTGGACCGCGGTCCGCGGCGAGCGCAGCACCGACATGATGGAGTCGGCCTGGCCGCGGATCGGTCCCACCCGGGCCAGCCCGGCGACCTCGGCGTTGACGTTGAGGAAGCGGGCGATCCGCCCGGTGGGCGGGGCGTCCATGACGACGGCGTCGTACACCGGTGTACCCCGCGCGCTCCGGCGTACGGCCTCGTAGACCTTGCCGGTGAGCAGCACATCGCGTAGCCCCGGAGCCACCGTGGTCGCGAAGTCGACCGCGCCCAGCCGCTTCAGCCCCTTCCCAGCGCGACCCAGCCGGTAGTACATCTCGAGGTACTCCAGCAGCGCGGCCTCCGGATCCACTGCTAGCGCGTAGACGTCGCCGCCGTCCGGCCCGACGGCAACCTTGCGCTCCTCGTAAGGCAGCGGCGGGCAGTCGAAGAGCTGGGCGATGCCCTGGCGGCC
>JBBSMJ010000241.1:0-2934 GCA_038233235.1 Actinomycetes bacterium
CGTCGCGGACGTCGAGCATCCAGTCCAGCGCGCGGCCCTCCTTGTGCTCGCTGGTGTTCCCGATCGAACAGTCGCGGGAGACGCCGATCGACTGGTCGCCGTACGTCCGCTCGATGAGGCCGATGAGCGCGATCGTGCCCCTCTTGGCGGTGGGGTCGCAGAGTGTCTGCCCTTCGTACGACGGCAGCTCCTCGATCCCTGACCCGAAACTCTTGTCGGCGGGGGGTGGAGGCGGTGGTCCGACAAGTGCCGAGGGGGGCTCGTTGGGCAGGGTCGGCGGGGCAGCGGGCGACGTCGAGGGACTCGGCGTCACCGACTTGGTCGGCGTCGGCGACTTCGTGGGCGTCGCAGACTTCGTGGGCGTCGCAGACTTCGTGGGCGTCGCAGACTTCGTGGGCGTCGGCGACTTCGTGGGCGTCGGCGACTTCGTGGGCGTCGGCGACTTCGTGGGCGTCGCAGACTTCGTGGGCGTCGCAGACTTGCTCGGCGTCGGCGACTTCGAGGACGTAGGCGACTCAGATGGGGTGGGAGGCGCCGTCGTCACGGGGTCGGTTGGGGTCAAGGACGGCGTTGCGGAGCTCGTCAGTGGTGCGGGCGAAGTGGCTGACGGCCCCGCTACGGGTGCCGTGTTCGTCGCGGCCGGCGCCGTGGGCGTTTGGGTAGCCGCCCAGCCGGCGGCCGGCATGACCGCTCCGGTGACCAGCGTGGCCGCGAGTGCGACCGCCACAGACGCGACGGGCGCCCGCCGTCCTGTGCGGTTCTGGCGGGGAATAGGCAGATGTCGATTCAGGCTCACCTAGGGACACTCGGCCGCACTAGGGCGGCAGTTGAGTGCTTATGTCCGTTCTTGACCAGATCGCCAAGAAGCCAAGGAGCCGCCCTGTGCTCGAGGACAGTGCCGTCGAGCGAGCGCTCGTCATCAGCGCCCACCCCGACGACGTCGACTTCGGCGCCGCCGGCACCGTCGCCACCTGGACCGACGCTGGGACCACGGTGACCTACTGCATGGTCACCGATGGCGACAGCGGCGGTTTCGACCCAGCAGTGGCCCGCGCCGACATCCCCGGCATCAGGCGGGCCGAGCAGGAGGCGGCGGCCAAGTGTGTCGGAGTCGACGACGTCCGTTTCCTGGGCTACCCCGACGGTCGGCTGGCGGTCAGCTTCGAGCTGCGTCGCGACATCTCCCGGGTGATCCGACAGGTTCGTCCGCAGCGGGTGCTCATGCACAGCCCGGAGCGCAACTGGTTGCGCATCGCGGCCAGCCACCCCGATCACCTGGCGGCCGGCGAGGCAGGCATCGCCGCCGTCTACCCCGACGCCCGCAACCCTTTCGCCTACCCCGAGCTCCTTGCCGAGGAAGGCTTGGAGGCGTGGGCTGTGCCGGAGGTGTGGCTGATGGCCGGGCCCACCGTCGAGCACTACGTCGACGTCACCGACACCTTCGATCGAAAGCTCGCGGCGCTGCAGTCGCATCTCAGCCAGACGGCGCACATGGACGACCTCAAGGGGATGCTGCGCGGCTGGCTGCGGGCCAACGCCTTCAATGCGGGCATGGCCGACGGACGGCTCGCTGAGGCGTTCCAGGTGGTGTCGACGGCGTAGCAAGCCACACTGCTGGCCGTACAGCCCGGCTGGACTGCTGCCGATGCTCGGTGCGTGACACCACGGCCCCAGGTACAGCGCGAGCCGTGGGCGCAGCGACCGCGGGGACACCGCAGGTGGCTCGTCGCCGTACCACTCGCGGCTGTTCTCTTCCTCCGTCTCCTCGGCACGGCCGGCGGGGTCGGACCCTGGGCGGAACCGCAGGCGGCGGCAAGGATCCCCGCTGCCCCGTTGGACGCGTCCGCCACGCCGCTGGGGGTACCGTTCCCGGCGCCGTCCGGAACGGGTGGCTATGCGCTGCTGCGTACGCAGGACGACGGCGTCAGCCCGGTGACTTGGGACCGGTGTACGCCGATTCACTACGTGATGCGTCCTGACGGCGCCCCACCGCAGGCGGCAGCTGAGGTGCGCGCGGCCCTGGACATGGTGGCGCGCGCCACCGGGTTGGTCTTCGTCTACGACGGCGTGACCGACGAGGCTCCGACTCAGGACCGCCCGTCCTACCAGCCCGAGCGGTACGGCGACCGCTGGGCGCCCGTCCTGCTGGCCTGGTCGACGGCCACCGAGACCCCCCGGCTAGCCGGCACCGTCCTCGGGCTCGGCGGGCCGCAGCTGTGGGACCCCGGCAGCGGCGCGCGTTACGTCACCGGCATGGTGGTCTTCGACATCGACGACGTACGCCGGCTGGGCGGGTTCGACCGCGGAACACACGTGCGGCCGATCCTGCTGCACGAGCTGGGCCACCTCGTCGGGCTAGCGCACGTGGCCGACCGCGGCCAGGTGATGTGGCACGAGGACGAGATGCCGTACGCCGCCTACATGGCGGGTGACCTGCGGGGACTCGAACGCCTCGGCTCCGGTCCCTGCCACGCCGACCGCTGAGCCGGCGGGGCTCGGCGGCGCCGGCCTCGCGGCGGTCGGCGTCGCGGCGGCTCAGGTCCAAAAAACCGCGAGGGCGACGTTGGTCACGGTGAGCAGGCCGATGGCGAGGTAGCCACCGGAGGCGAGCGAGGCTCGGCGCCGATTGGCGAGGACGAGGCCGAGGATGGCGACGACCACCACGAGCTTGACCCCGGACTTGACGTCGTTGAGGTCACGATCGAGAGCCTGTCCCACCCCGACCAGCGCGATGCCAGTCACCAGCTGGGTGAGCGCCCCGTGCAGCATGCCGGCCGTCACCTGCCGTCCGCCGTCACCGCCGCGGAGCTGGTTGAACCACGCGCCGAAGAGTGCGCCGAAGCCGAGGAAGTGCAGGAACAGCAGTACGAGACGTACGGTCGCCACGGCCCGCGAGCCTACGCCCGACCACCACGAACTGAGCGGCTTCTACCC
>JBBSMJ010000242.1:0-2921 GCA_038233235.1 Actinomycetes bacterium
CCGCTGCACCGTCGACTACGTCGGCCGGCTCACCGCCCATCTCCCCTCGGCCACCCGCCTGGTGCTCGTCAAGGCAGATGGATCGGTGTCGGTGCATGCCGACGACCGCGCCTACAAGCCGTTGAACTGGATGAGTCCGCCGTGCTGGCTGCGCGAAGCGGATGGGGTGTGGACGGTGACGAACAAGGGCGGTGAACGCTTGGTGCTCACCATGGAGGAGGTGCTCGCGGACGCCACCCACGAGCTGGGAGTCGACCCGGGGTTGGTGAAAGACGGTGTCGAAGCACACCTGCAGGAGTTGTTGGCCGCTCATGTGGAGGCGCTCGGCCCAGGCCTGACCCTGGTGCGCCGCGAATATCCCACCGCCATCGGTCCGGTGGATCTGCTCTGTCGGGACGCTGCGGGGGGCTGCGTAGCGGTGGAAGTAAAGCGGCGGGGGGAGATCGACGGAGTGGAGCAGCTGACCCGATACCTGGAACTGCTCAACCGCGACGCGCTGCTGTCGCCGGTCACCGGCGTCCTTGCCGCCCAGGAGATCAAGCCGCAGGCCCGTGTTCTCGCGACCGACCGCGGCATCCGCTGCGTGACTCTCGACTACGACGCGCTGCGTGGCATGGCGCCTACCGACGCAACCCTCTTCTGAGCGGGCGGGCGATGGAGGTATCCGTTGTCGGCGCGGGCGTGGTGGGACTCACCACCGCCATCCGGCTGCGACAGGCGGGGTACGACGCCCACGTCGTCGCCCGCGAGCTGTCGGCGTCCACGACCTCCGCAGTGGCGGCCGCGCTGTGGTATCCCTACCGGGCACTTCCCCAGGACCGGGTCACCGGCTGGGCGGCCCGCAGTTACGACGTACTCGCCGCGCTGGCCGCCGACTCCGCCGCCCCGGTGACCATGCGGCGGGGGCGCGAGCTGTTCGCTACGCCGGTGCCCGACCCCTGGTGGCAGGCGGCGGTACCCGACCTCGAACGGGTGTCCGGCGACGACCTTCCCCGCGGGTACGCCGACGGCTTCCGCTTCACCGCCCCGGTGCTGGACATGCCGCACTACCTGCGCTGGCTGGTCGACACGCTGACCGGTCTGGGCGGAACGGTGGAGCAGTGCAGTCTGGCGTCTCTCGACGACCTTCCCGGGGATCCGGATGCCGTCGTCGACTGCGCTGGCCTCGGCGCCCGCGAGCTGGCGGCCGATCCGAGCCTGGTGGCCGTACGCGGCCAAGTCGTCTACGTCGAGCAGTTCGGCCTGACGGAGTGGCTGCTGGACCAGGAGAACTTGGGATTGCTGACCTACGTCGTCCCGCGGCGCGACGATGTGGTGCTGGGCGGTACGGCCGAGGCGGGCATCGAGTCCGGTCCAGCCGACCCGGCCGTCGCCAGCGCCATCGTCCAACGGTGCGCGGCGCTGGAGCCGCGGGTCGCTGGCGCGCGGGTGCTCGGCCACAACGTCGGCGCCCGACCCACCCGTCCCGCCGTACGCCTGGAGGCCACGCAGCTGGCCGGGCCACGAGGCGGGCGCACGGTGGTGCACTGCTACGGCCACGGCGGTGCAGGCGTCACCCTGTCGTGGGGCTGCGCCGAGGAGGTCGTCTCGCTCGTGAGCAACGGCCAGCTGAGTACTCCCGGATGAGCAGGGCCGAATGAGTACAGCCGGATGACTCAGCGGCCCCTGCCACCGCTGGTGCGGGCGCGGCTCGAGGATGTCGCGTTCCTGCATTGGACGGTGCCGCGGGCGGCGGTGCGGGCGCTGTTGCCTGGGTCCCTCGAGCCCGACGAGTATGCCGGGGAGTGCTACGTCGGCCTCGTGCTGCTGCGGATGCGCGGCGCGGCCCCACTCGGCGTGCCCGTGCCGTGGTTGGGATCCTTTTGCCAGGTCAACGTCCGGCTGTACGTCCGCGACCGGGCCGGCGGGCGAGGTGTCGTCTTCCGCTCGATGGACGCCGGTCGCCTGCTACCGGCCGTGGTAGCGCGGGCGGTGGGCCTGCCGTATTACTGGGCCCGGGTACGTATCGCGCGGCGCGGCGCGGATGTCCACTACGACGTACGTCGCCGCTGGCCCCCGGTGGCTGGTGCACGTGCCCGCGTGACGGTCGAGGTGGGGCCAGCGATCGCCGCCCCGGACCCGCTGCAGCTCTGGCTGACGGAGGTGCCGGCGCTGTTCAGCGTGCACGCAGGACGGCTGGTGCGACTGCCGCTGGTTCACTCACCATGGCCGCTCCACCGGGCAGCGGCATCCGAAGTCGACGCGCGGCTGCTCGCGGCGGCCGGTCTGGAGCGCCCGTCGACACCTCCAGCGAACGTGTTGTGGTCACCCGGGCTCGCTGCGCGATTCGGGCGCCCCCGCGACGCCAGCCAGGGACTCAGGCGCTGACGGGCTGCTCGACCACGAGCACGCGATGGAGCCTGGTCATGACGAGCAGGCGGGAGAGGTGAGCAGGCACCCCGCGCAGCACGAGGCGGCGCCCGCAACGTCCGGCTCGGCGGTGCAGGCCGAGGAGCAGGCCGAGGCCCGTGGCGTCGACAGTCAGCACCTCAGAAAGATCGACGAAGAGGTCACCGGTCCCGCCATCGACCTCCTGGTGTAGCCGCAGCCGGGTCTCTGCCACGGTCGAGACGTCGAGGCCCCCGGACAGGACAACGGCTCCGGTGATCGGGTCGACACGAATGAACATGCTGGGCCTCTCGTCCCGCGGCCGCAGCCGCGCCTACCGCTCAGACGCGCCAAGGCGTCCGCTGGTTGCCTCGGCCCGGCGACACGGCCGGGTGATGCGCGGACGACAATTCGCGCGACGCTAACCGGGTGCGGCTCTCTATCGGCGCAGGCGCGCCGATTCTTGAGCAACTCTGCGGCGGCGAACCGGCCCTACGCGTCGTACGGGTAGAAGCCCTGCCCGCTCTTACGCCCCAGGTCCCCTGCGGTGACCA
>JBBSMJ010000243.1:0-2902 GCA_038233235.1 Actinomycetes bacterium
ATACAGGCCGGCGAACACCATGGGTCGGGGATGCCGGTAGCCGCCGAGGGCCTGCGTCGCCGGTCGCGCCGAGGAGGTGACGGTGTCACCCACGCGCGCCTGGCGGACGTCCTTGACCCCGGTGATGAGGTAGCCGACCTCGCCGACTCCCAGGCCCTTGACCGGCGTGGGCTCGGGCGAGATGACCCCGACCTCGAGGGTGTCGTGGGCCGAGCGGGTCGACATCATCACCGTCTTCTCCCGCGTGGACAGCCGGCCGTCGATGACGCGCACGTAGGTGACGACGCCGCGGTAGGTGTCGTACACCGAGTCGAAGATGAGTGCCCGGGCCGGTGCGTCGGCGTCGCCGATCGGCGCCGGCACCTGGTGCACGATCGCCTCGAGCAACTCGCGGACGCCCTCGCCGGTCTTGGCGCTCACTCGGAGCACGTCGGCCGCATCACCGCCGATGATGTGCGCGATTTCCGCGGCGTAGCGGTCCGGCTGGGCGGAGGCCAGGTCGATCTTGTTCAGCACCGGGATCACGTGCAGGTCATTCTCCATCGCGAGGTAGAGGTTGGCCAGCGTCTGCGCCTCGATGCCCTGCGCGGCGTCGACGAGCAGCACCGCGCCCTCGCAGGCCGCGAGGGACCGGGAGACCTCGTAGGTGAAGTCGACGTGGCCGGGGGTGTCGATGAGGTTCAGGGCGTACGTCGCGCCGTCGGCGGCGACGTACGGCAGCCGGACCGCCTGGCTCTTGATGGTGATGCCGCGCTCGCGCTCGATGTCCATGCGATCGAGGTACTGCGCGCGCATCAGCCGCTCGTCGACGATGCCGGTCAGCTGCAGCATCCGGTCAGCCAGCGTCGACTTGCCGTGGTCGATGTGGGCGATGATGCAGAAGTTGCGGATCAGCGCCGGGTCGGTCCGGCTCGGCTCGGGGACGGCGAGTGGTACGGCGGCGGGCACAGGCTTCCTAGCGAAGAGTTCGTCCGTGGGGTCGCGCCCATGCTCCCACGGCACCGGATCAGCGGCGTCGGATCAGCGGCGCTGCGGCGCGGTGCGTCGTCCACCAACCCAGCGGTCCCAGGCGCCGCGCAATCCCCACCCGACCAGGCTGATACACGTCCACACCGCAGCGCCGAAGACGATGCCCAGCGCAATCAGGTTCTCCTCCTCAGGAACGAAGAAGAGAGAGTGGACGTACAGCGCCGCGCCCACAGATAGCCCCGTGAGGAGCCGCCACGGTATGGCGAGAAAGATGCCTCCGGCCAGCGCGAGGAGTCCCAAGGCCACCGTCGATGAGACACTGGTGTTCCCCTCCTCGGCCCATGGCGCAGTGACGGCCCAGACGAGGACGGACAACGCGGCAACCACCACCAAGCCGACCGCGGACCGCATTACGGCGCAGCACCCTTGACTGTCATGCCGACTCGCGCCTCCTCGGGCTCTCTGTCAGGTCTCCCACCAACTTAGCGGCACGAACCTGTCGTCCTCCGAGCATCAATTGAGTCGTGGCGAGCACGGCTTGCCGAAGTGACAACTACAGAACAACAGCGTGCGCCGCCCGGTGATGCGCGGGCGTTCGCGACCAGGTGGTCGCCGTGCTCGACAGGACGGCGTACGCCGACGCGGTTCGATCCGATGAGCGCGAGGCCGCAGCGCTGGGGATCAGCCCCGCACCGTTCTTCGTCATCGACCGGACCTACGGCGTCTCGTGGGCGCAAAGCCCGGAGGTCCTACTCGAGGTGCTTCAGCGGGCCTGAACGGGCTGGCCTACTTCCGCCGCTGTCCAGGTGGACGGGACGGCAGAAGCAGGCGGGCGCACACAGCAAGCCATACGCCGCCGAGCAACCAGCCGGCCATGACGTCGCTGGGGTGGTGCAGGCCCCGGTAGACACGACTGACGCCGACGCCGACCGCAACCAGCACCGCGATGGTCACGGCAGCCAGCCGCCAGCCTCGGCTGGTGGCAGCGTGCGCGACGAGCACAGCGGACGCCCCGTAGAAAGCGGTGGCCGCTGCGGAATGGCCGGACGGGTACGACGACGTCGGCGGAGCGACGTCCAACGCCATCACGTGCGGGCGTTGGCGGGCCACGGTCGCAGCCGTGATCAGGAAAATGCTCACCTCGCCGACGACCGTGACGACGAGAAACACCGACTCCCGCCACCGACCCAGAACCCAGCGCAGGAGCAGCGCCAGCACAGCGGTGAAGGCAACCACCACGGGGGTGGCGGCCAACGACGTGATGAGCAGCGACTGGGAGATGTCCCCGCCCTGCCTTCGGTCCACGAAGTAGCGGGGGACAGCGATGTCCCAGCGACCGAGCGGAGTATCGGCGAGCGGACCGGTGAGCAGCAGGCCAAACCCCAGCACGGCGGCGAGGAGCGCAACCGCCGCGAAGAGAAGTCGCAGCGCTGTGCGTCCCATCGACCCACTCGGCGCCTGGTTACCGGTCGGCGCCACGTCAGCGCCGTCTGTCCGGAGGAAGCCGTGACGCTCCGACGTACCTGTCCAGCCACTGCTGCAGCGGTACGCAGTCGCGGAAGAACTCGGTCACCAGCTGCGGTACCGACGGCTGCGCCGCCGTCTCCGGCGGCCAGTGCTTCCAGGCGACAAGCCCTTTGAGTCGCAACAGGTCGATCCGCGGATGGTCCTTGGGGTAGCCGCGCGGCGCCGTCCGTACGGAGTCGTGGGCGGTGATCTCGGCGTCGCGACTTCGCGCTGCGTCGGTCAGTCGGACCAGCGCCGTGCCGGAGTCGTCGGCGGCGACGGCTGCGCGATATCGATGGAGTTGATCGGATGCCAGCTGATACATGCCGCTGGCCGCCCCCAGCCCGTCCGCGGAGAACTGCACGTAGCCGCCGCCGACGAGCGTCGCGCCCATGGCGGTCTTGTACGGCGACTTGTCGGCGCTGAA
>JBBSMJ010000244.1:0-2891 GCA_038233235.1 Actinomycetes bacterium
CAGCGCTTCTTCGTCCGCGGCCTGACGGCCGGGTCGGTCAAGGGCTGATCGACCCGGGGGTCGAAGCGGGGGCGTGTTCGCGCAGCCAGGTCCACGCGTCGCGCACCATCACGTCCAGTCCAGGCTTCTCCGGCCGCCAGCCGAGGTCGGCCTGGGCGCGGGCACTGGAGGCGACCAGCGTCGCCGGGTCACCCGCCCGACGCCCGGTGTCGGTTGCCGGTATCTCCGCGCCGGTGGCCTCGCGGGCGGTTTCGACTACCTCGCGCACGGAGTAGCCGCGGCCGTTGCCCAGGTTGTAGACCGCGTGCCGGCCGGTCTGGGCGGCCTCCAGCGCGAGCAGGTGTGCCCTGGCCAGGTCGTCGACATGGATGTAGTCGCGCACCGCAGTCCCGTCCTGGGTGGGGTAGTCGGTGCCGTACACCTGAACGCCGGCGCGCCGGCCGGCCGCCGCCTCCAACACGATGGGGACGAGGTGGGTTTCCGTGGTGTGGCGCTCACCGAGTCGGCCGCTCGCGCCAGCCACGTTGAAATAGCGCAGGCTGGTCGCGGCGAGCCCGTGGGCGGCGCAGAAACCGCCGATCGCCAGGTCGATGGCCAGCTTCGAAGCGCCGTAGGGGTTGGTGGGGCGCGGTGGCGCGTCCTCCGGGATGGGCACCGTCTCCGGCTCGCCGTAGACCGCCGCGGTCGAGGAGAACACCAGCCGCGGCACCTGCGCGTCGCGCATCGCCTCGAGCAGGTTGACCGAGCCGACGACGTTGTTGCGCCAGTATCGTCCCGGGTGTTCGGTCGACTCGCCCACCAGCGACTTCGCTGCGAAGTGCAGCACCCCCTCGAACCCGTCGCCGACCACCTCGCTCGTCCGTACGGCGTCGAGCAGCGACACTTCGACGAACTGCGCACCCTCGGGCACCGCGTCGGTGTGGCCGGTCGACAGATCGTCGAGCACGGTCACCTCATGGCCTGCCGCGAGCAGGTGGGCAGCCACGATGCTGCCGATGTAGCCAGCCCCGCCAGTCACCAGCAGCTTCACGCGACTCTCCTCGCTCCGTCGGATGGATGTACGGCAAAGACATCAGGTGCCGGTAGTTCGCGGGCGGCCGCTGCCCGGCGTACCGCTGCACCGACGGCGTCCGCGGCAGCTGCCGGGACCAGGGCGATTGCGCAGCCCCCGAAGCCCGCGCCGGTCATCCGCGCGCCGAGTGCACCGCCGGCCAGCGCCGCGTCGACCACGGTGTTCAGCGCCGGAGTGCTTACGTCATAGTCGTCACGCAGGGATACGTGTGAGGCGGTGAGCGCCGCCCCCACTTGCCGGAGCTGCCCGGACCGTAGGTGGTCGGCTACCTCGAGTGCCCGCTGATTCTCGGTGACGACGTGGCGTGCACGGCGCCATCCCAGCTCGCCCAATCGGCCTCGCGCCGCGTGCACCTCCGCTGCGCCGACATCGCGCAGTGCTGGTACGCCGAGAGCAACTGCCGCCTCGGCGCAGGAGTGCCGGCGAGCGGCGTACGCCCCGGTGGCCAGCGAGCGCTCGGTCCGGGTGTCGAGTACCAGGAGCGTCAGGCCTGCCGCCTCCGGATCGAACGGCAGCTGCTCACCGTGCCCACTGCGGGCGTCGAGCAGCAGCGCGTGGCCGGCCTTACAGGTCATGGACGCCATCTGATCCATGATGCCGCAGGGCACTCCAGCGAGCTCCGTCTCCGCCCGCCGGGCCAGCTCGGCGAGCACGGCCGCGTCCTGCGGCCCACCGAAGATGTCCCGAGTCGCCACCAGGACTGCGCATTCCACCGCCGCGCTCGAGGCGAGCCCGGCCCCCGCGGGCAGGTCACTGTCGAGCACTACGTCGAGGCCGCTAACCCTCACACCGGCATCGAGGAGTGCCCAGACCGGGCCGACGGCGTACGCCGCCCAGCCACTTACGGCCCCGGGCCGGATCTCGGCAAGTGGCCGGGAGAACGTGTCCTCGCGGTGCAACGACCTCACCCGTAGCCACCCATCCCCGCGGCGCCCGGCCGCTGCGGTCACCGCTCGGCCAATCGCAAAGGGCAATGCGAATCCGTCGTTGTAGTCGGTGTGCTCCCCGATGAGGTTGACCCGTCCCGGCGCGGACCAGACGCCCTCGGGCGGACGGCCGCTGAGGCGCGCAAACGTGGTGGCGGCGGCCCCGCCCACAGCAGCCGCCATCACCCGACCGGCGCTGTGGATCTGGCGGCTGGCATGACGTCGATGGTCGCAGCCGGCCGCTGCGAGGGCTCACCGCCTACGCTGGACCCCATGGACGCCTGCTCCAGGCAGGCGCACGCCGGCCGCGCCGGCACGCGTGCGCCGTGACCGGGACTCTGGCCAGCATCGCCCTGGTTCTGCTCTTCCTCCTCATCGGTGGCGTGTTCGCCAGCGCCGAGATCGCGCTGGTGTCCCTGCGGGAGGGGCAGGTGCGCGCGCTGGCCACGCGCGGGCGACGCGGCGAGCGGGTCGCGAAGCTGCACGAGAACCCGAACCGCTTCCTCGCTGCCGTGCAAGTAGGAGTCACCCTCGCCGGGTTCCTGTCTGCGGCGTTCGGTGCGGCCACCCTCGCCGACGACCTCGCCCCGGCGCTGGAGAGGTGGGGAGTGCCCGAGGGGGCCGCTACCCCGGTGGCGTTGGTCGGCACCACCCTGGTCATCTCCTACCTTTCGCTGGTGCTTGCCGAGCTGGCGCCCAAACGACTGGCCCTGCAACGTCCCGAGGGCGTCTCCCTGCTCGTCGCCCCGATACTGGACCGCATCGCCACCCTGTCCCGCCCGGTGATCTGGCTGCTGTCCCACTCGACCGATGTCGTCGTCAAGCTGCTCGGTGGCGACCCGTCCGCCGGACGCGATGTCATGAGCGAAGAGGAGCTGCGCGATCTCGTCATC
>JBBSMJ010000245.1:0-2891 GCA_038233235.1 Actinomycetes bacterium
TACGGCAGCACCGACCTCGCGGTCCTCGGCGGGGGCCTGTACGCGCGAGCCCCCCGGTTCGGAGGGCTGCTCGCGTTCGCCGCGGTGGCCAGCCTCGGCCTGCCCGGACTCGCCGGGTTCTGGGGAGAGATGCTCGCCATGTTCGGCGCCTACCGGCCGGCTGCCGGGCTGCCCCGCGAGCTCTTCCTCGCGTTCATGGCGCTCGCCGGCCTAGGCACCGTGCTCACCGCCGCCTACCTGCTCATGGTGCTGCGGCGGGTCGCCCAGGGCAGCGCCGCCGATGCCGCCCGCGGCCCACTGCCCGACGTGGCCGCGCGTGAGTGGTTGGCCTGGGCTCCGCTGGCCGCCCTCGTGCTGGTGCTCGGCCTCTGGCCGCGGCTGCTGCTGGGGTTGACCGACCCGGCGGTGCGCATGCTGCTCGGAGTCGGGACGTGACACCCGGCGTCACCGACCTGCTCGCCGCCGGGCCGCCGGTGGTGGTGGCGGTGACGGCGGTCGTGGTCCTGCTGGGCTCCCTGCTCCCCAAGCGGCCCCGATCGCCGGTCGTTCCCACCCTCGCCGGGCTGGCCCTCGCCACGGCCTGGGTGGGGGCGCAGGCATGGACGCCACTCGGGCGCGAGACGCGGGCGGCGTTCTGTCTCGGACCCCCCGAAGCTGGCGCCTTGTGCTCCTACTCGGCCGGCGACCTCACGCTGGTGCTTCAGGCTCTGGTCCTGGCCGGCGCGGTGGTCGTCGTCCTCATGTCGGCCGCCGCCGTACCCGAGCAGCGGCTGCCGGCGGGAGAGTTCTACCTGCTGCTGCTGTGCTCGGTGTGCGGGGCGCTCACGCTGGCCGCCGGCGGTGACCTGATCACCCTGCTGATAGCGCTCGAGCTGGTCTCGCTGCCCGGTTTCGCGCTGGTGGGGCTGCGCCGCCGCGACGCCCGGGCGGGCGAGGCGGCGCTGACCTTCTTCCTCGTCTCCGTGGTGTCCGCCGCGGTCACCCTGTTCGGCATCAGCCTGGTGTACGGCGCCACCGGCGCCGTACACCTGGACGCCGTACGCGCCGGGCTGGCCGCCTCCGGGACGGCCGCGCCGATCGCCGCGCTCGGGGTGGTGCTCACGGTCGTCGGGTTCGCCTTCAAGGTGGCCGCGGTGCCGTTCCACTTCTGGGCACCAGACACCTACGCCGGTGCCCCGCTGCCGGTGGCCGCCTATCTCGCCGTCGTCTCCAAGTCGGCTGGCTTCGTCGGGCTGATGCTCTTGCTGGTGGTGGCCTTCCGGCCGCTTGCCGCTGTCTGGGGTCCGCTCGTCGCCGTCCTCGCCGCCCTCACCATGACGGTGGGAAATCTGGTGGCGCTGCGGCAGCGCGAGGCAGTGCGGCTGCTCGCGTGGTCATCTGTCGCCCACGCCGGCTACCTGCTCGTGCCGCTGAGCGTGGCCGCGTCCGCTGCCGGCCGCGGGATCCTGGGCGAGGCCGTCGGCGCGACCGTCGTTTACCTGGTCGTCTACGCCGCCATGAACCTCGGTGCGTTCGCCGTCGCCACCGCGGTGGGACGCAGACGACCCGCCAACCTGCTCACCGACTACCGGGGACTGGCGAGCCGGTCGCCGCTGCAGGCTGCTGCGCTGGCGTTCTTCCTTGCCGCCCTGGCCGGGCTACCCCCCGGTTTGTCCGGTCTGTTCGCCAAGATCGTCGTGTTTCGCGCGGCGCTCGACGGCCAGGTGGCATGGCTCGCCCTCGTCATGGCCGTCAACACCGTCGTGGCGCTGGCCTATTACCTCAGCTGGGGCGCCCAGTTGTTCCGCGCTGACCCCCGGGTGGACGTTGCCGATTCTCCCGCCGCGGCACCGACTCCCCGACCGCTGACGCTTGCGCTCGGCTGCGCGCTCGCGGCGACGGTCGCGCTGTCCGTACTCCCTCAGCTGGCACTGCAGGTCATCCCCGGGATCAGCGCCGACCTGGGCGAGTCGCGACCGCCGGCCGCGTCGCAGACGGTGGCTCCCCTTCGCTGACGGTTGCTCCTGGGAACGGGCCGCCCCGGCATCACGTTCGACTGGTGTGCACCGCCATCGCAACGGCCTGAAGACCGCGGCGCTGCTCGGCCTGCTCACCGCCCTGATCCTGCTGGTCGGCTCGCGGGTCGGCGGCAGAGCGGGGTTACTCGTTGCCTTCGTACTGGCGCTGGCGATGAACGCCTTTGCCTACTGGGGGAGTGACAGGCTGGCCCTTCGGTCGATGCGGGCGCGTCCGGTTGGTGAGGCGGAGCAGCCCGCCATGCATCGCATCGTGCGGGAGCTGTCGACAGCTGCGCTCCAGCCGATGCCGCGGCTCTATGTCTCCCCGACGATGGCGCCCAACGCTTTTGCCACCGGACGCAATCCGCGCAACGCGGCGGTGTGCTGCACCGATGGCATCTTCGATCTGCTCGACGAGCGGGAGTTGCGCGGGGTTCTCGGGCACGAGTTGGCGCACGTCTACAACCGGGACATTCTCATCTCCTCCGTTGCAGCCACGCTGGCCAGCGTGGTCATGATGCTCGCCCAGCTCGCGTGGTTCCTCCCGCTCGGAGACGACGACGACGATGGCGGCGGCATGATCGGTGGGCTGCTGCTGCTCGTGCTCGGTCCGCTTGCCGCTTCGCTCGTGCGGATGGGGATCAGCCGCTCGCGGGAGTTCGCAGCCGACGCAGCGGGCGCCGCGGTGACCGGCGACCCGCTCGCACTGGCCAGCGCGCTGCGGAAGGTGGAGATGGGTACCCGGGCGCTGCCGCTTCCTCCGGAACCAGAGCTGCAGACCACAGGTGCGCTGATGATCGCCGACCCGTTCCGGGGCGGCGGGTTGACCCGGCTGTTCGCCACGCACCCGCCGATGGGGGAGCGCGTCGCCCGGCTGGAGGCGATGGCCGGCTA
>JBBSMJ010000246.1:0-2887 GCA_038233235.1 Actinomycetes bacterium
CGGACCGCGCGCGGGCGCCAGGAGATCGACCTCATCGTCGAGCGCGCGGACGGCAGCGTCGCGGCCATCGAGGTCAAGCTGGCCCGGAGCATCTCCGGCGCCGATGCTCGGCACCTGGCGTGGCTGGGCGAGAAGCTGGGTGACCGTGTACTTGACCGAGTGATCGTCAACACCGGTCCCACGGCCTACCGGCGCGATGACGGGATCGCCGTCGTCCCGCTCGCGCTTCTAGGTCCTTGACGGGCGGACGCTGGAACGCCCCAACGGCGAGTTCAAGAGCCTTGCGAAAGTAGCTGCTACTATCGCAAGAGATGAACCTCAGTGCCCGGCCGCTCCTGGACAACGCTGCTGATGCGCAGCTCTTCGTTGGCCGACCGGAGGTCGAGCGGGTCGAGCAGAACTGTCGCAGCGGTATCAACACCCTCGTGTTGGCCGCGCGCGGAATGGGCAAGACTTCGCTCCTCCGCCACCTCACGTACAGGCTTCGCGAGCACGGTACCGAGGCGACCTTCATTGACGCCGGGCCGACCGACGGGGTCGCCACCCTGGTTGAACTACTCTGGATTGAACTCGGTCGGGCGCCCCCGGCAGTCGCAGACCGGATTCGGCGTCAGCTCGACCCCTCGAGCCCGGCACGCATCGGCCCCGAGGGCGAGTTGATCAGCGCTGTACGAGCCCTTCGTCCTAACTCGGACGGTGAAGGACACAGGGCGGTGGTCCTCCTCGACTCACTGCCGCCGGGGCCCACCGCCCACACTCTGTTCGGTCGCATGCGGGATGAGCTATGGCAGCTCCCCTACACGTGGGTCGTAGCCATCGACGATGGTCGACGCGGCGAGGTTCTTACGCCGCCGGCCGACGTCTTCTTTGAAGACATCGTCGAGATCGCTCCGCTGTCCGAGCTGGAGCAAGCAGACCTCGTACGGCGGCGACTCTCGGCCGGGGAGGTCACTCCCTGGCGTACCAGCAGTCCCAATGAGGGCAATCCGCGCACGCTGCTCGAGGCCACGCGTCTGGCCGTGCGGCACAAGGACCCCGGTAAGCACCTACAGGCGATGGCCCAGCGGGAGACAGAGATTTCCAAGCTCGGTCGAGCGGCTTCGATGCTTTACGCGGAGCTCGAGGCCCTCGGACCATCGAGCGCGTCGGACCACGAGTTCCTCGCCCGACTCGGCTGGAGTCGACAACGGGCCGCACAGGTGCTCGACCAGCTGGAGGAGGAGGGTCTCGTTCGCGCGAGCATGCGCCCGGGGCCATCGGGTCGCCCCCGCAAGACTTTCGAGATCGTGCCCCCGGTGGTGGCGTGAGTCAGGAGGCCGGATCTCCGTGCGCGGGTTGGACGAGCTCGGCCACGAGCACCGTCCGATCGTGCGCAACGCGTCCTTGGATGACGACCCGGAGATGTGTGGCTACTGCACGGTGGGGTGCCAGCAGGGCTGCAAGCGCTCCGCTCTACGGACTACGTTGCAGGATGCCTCCGACGACGGGGCGTCGATGGTCCCGGGCTGCGTGGTCGAGCGCGTGCTGGTCGAGAACGGCCGCGCGGTCGGGGTCGAGGGGTCGGTGTGCGGGCCCGACAAGGGCGTGACGCGCCTGCGCGTCGAGGCGCCGACGGTGGTGGTGGCCTGCGGCGGCGTCGAGTCGCCGGCGCTGCTGCTGCGCAGCGGGATCGGCGGGCCGGCGGTCGGGAAGAACCTGCGCCTGCACCCGGCGTACATCGTGATGGGCACCTACGACGAGCCGGTCGAGGGCTGGCGCGGGCAGGTGCAGTCGCTAGTGAGCGATGCGTACGAGGGCCTCGAGGGACTTCGGCTTCCTGATCGAGGCGACGACCGTCCAGCCGGCCCTGACCGGCACGATCTTCCCCTGGGGCGACGGCCGCGCGCACAAGGAGCTGATGCAGACGCTGCGCTGGCAGGCGCCGTTCATCACGGTGGCGCGGGATCACGGGTCGGGCGAGGTGGTGCTGGACGAGCTCGGGCGTGCGGTGATGAGGTGGGGGCTGGGGGACGAGGTCGATCGGCGCCTGGCGACGCGGGCGAACCTGGAGCTCTGCCGGCTGCATCGCGCGGCCGGGGCGGTCGAGGTGTTCACGGGGCACGCGGACGAGCTGCGGTGGCGGGTGGGCGACGACTTCGACGAGTTCCTGGGGCGGGTCGAGGCGGCGTCGTACGAGCCGAACGACGTGGCGTGCTTCAGGGCGCATCAGATGGGGTCGTGTCGGATGGGCTCGGATCCCGCGACATCGGTGGCGGACGGGCGCGGCGAGCTGCACGACGTGAAGGGCGTCTGGATCGGGGACGCGAGCGCGTTTCCCACGGCGCCGGGGGTGAATCCGATGGTCTCGATCATGGCGTTGGCGAGGAGGACCGCGGGGGAGCTGCTGAGGTAGCCCCAGCGCGGCACGAGATCGTCACGCTTCCGTCACGAAGTCGTTACCCCGTGGCCCACACGGTGGTCGGCGGTGTGGGCAGCCTCGCCGGCGTGCCCGAGGTCAGCCGCTTCTACGGGATCGTCATCGCCATGTACTGGGCGGACCACCCGCGGCCCCACTTCCATGCCGAGTACGCCGGCGAAGTGGCATCGATCGCGATCGGTGACGGCGCCGTGCTCGCCGGCGATCTACCGAAGCGCGCGCTCAGGCTGGTGCGACAATGGGAGGCGATGCATCGCGACGAGCTCCTCATCAACTGGCGGCGGACGCGCGAGCACCAGCCGGTAGCAAAGATCGACCCGCTGCCCTGACCGTAGGCGTTCACGGGGTGTCGTGACGGCGGCCCTGATTCCTTCTGCCGGGAGGATCCGGCATTCGCCGGGGGCGCGTGGCGTGCACCGGGTGAGGTCAGGGACTGTGTGCGGCGGGCAGCAGCGTGGGGGCAGGCAGCCG
>JBBSMJ010000247.1:0-2885 GCA_038233235.1 Actinomycetes bacterium
CCTGCGCCGTACGGAGTGCGAGCCGCACCTGTCCCAGCACCTGGGTCTCGCCGACCACCATGGAGTCCAACCCGCAGGCGACGCCGAACAGGTGCTGGACGGCGCGGTCCTCGTAATGAACGTAGAGATGAGGAGTGAGTACGTCGATCGGGAGCCCGGCATGCTGGGCGAGCAGTTCCGACACCTCGGCGACGCCGCCGTGGAAGGTTGCAACGTCGGCGTAGACCTCCACCCGGTTGCACGTGGACAGCACCACGCACTCGGCTACGGGTTCAGCGGCGGTCAGGTCGGTGACCAGCTTGGCGAGTGAGTCACCGGCAACCGCGACCTGCTCGAGCAGGGCGACCGGCGCCGTACGGTGGCTCAGCCCCACGGCGAGGACGCTCACCGGACCGCCTCCGCCAACTGCATGCCTGATCCGCGCTCGGCGCCCTTGCGCTGGGCGTGGAAGGCGAGGATCTGTAACTCCATCGCCAGATCCACCTTGCGCACCTCGACGTCCGCGGGGACGCACAGCACTGCGGGCGCGAAGTTGAGGATGCACGTGACACCGGCAGCGACCAGCCGGTCGCACACCGGCTGGGCGGCCGGTGCCGGGGTGGTGATGACCCCGATGGCAACGTCCTCGGTACGGACGACCTCCTCGAGGTCACCGGCGGGGGAGACGCACACCCCGGCGATCCAATCCCCGATGCGAGCGGGATCGGTGTCGAGCAGTGCGGCGATCCGGAACCCGCGGGAGACGAAGCCGCCGTAGCGAGCCAGCGCCTGCCCGAGGTTGCCGACGCCGACGATGACCACGCCTCTGTCGCGGGTCAGCCCCAGCTCGCGGGAAATCTGGTAGATGAGGTAGTCGACGTCATAGCCGACGCCGCGGGTGCCGTAGGAACCGAGGTGCGACAGGTCCTTGCGTACCTTGGCCGACGTAACACCTGCAGCGTCGGCGAGTTTCGCGGACGACGCCATGCTCACCTTGCGCTCAGCCAAGGCAGCCAGCGCGCGCAGATAGAGCGGCAACCGGGCAACTGTGGCGTCAGGGATCCCCCGCCCACTGCCAGGCTCAGCTGCCTGGCTCAGCCCATCGGCAGCATGCTGCCGTCGCTCCGCGAGAGAGCGGCTGGGGTGAACGGTCACCTGAGTCCTCCGGCGGATGCATCGGGGGTCCGCTCAGGGTAAGCGTTTGTGAACGAATGCACAAAGTCAGCGCGGAGCGCTAGCTGGTGGACAGCGCGCTACGCAGTCTGGACTCCGAGACCCTCCAGAAGTCGTGCTGAGCACCGTCTACCAAGGTCACCGGAATCTGGTCGCGGTAGCGCGCGTACAGCTTGGCGTCTCCGGTGATGTCGAGTTCCGTCCACCCGACGCCCAGATCGGCGGCGACGCGCTCCACGACGGCTCTGGCGTCCTCGCACAGGTGACACCCGGGCTTGCTGAGCAGGGTGACGCGCGGCGTCACACCAGCACCTGGGCCGGACACGGCAGCCACTGTAAGCGCTCGTGGAGTCGCTGGGCCCTAGCGGTCGCGGAAAGCCCGTCGTACGACGACGGCTCGCTACCCTCGAAACCATGCGGGGCTGGCGGCGGAGGAATCCGGGCGAGGCCGCTGCGGCAGCCGCCATCGCTGGCGCGGCGGCCGCGGCGGCGGCTGAGCAGCAGGCCGGTGTCAGCGGCGCTCCGGACACCGCAGCCGCCGCATTCTTCGACGTCGACAACACGGTCATGCGGGGCGCGTCGATCTACTACCTGGCTCGTGGGCTGGCGGAGCGCAAGTTCGTCACCGCTCGCGATCTGCGCCGTTTCGCCCTGCAGCAAGTGCGCTTCCGGCTGTCTGGCGCCGAGGACGCCGGTCACATGCACTCCGCCCGGGAGGCCGCCCTCTCCTTTGTCGCCGGCCACGAGGTCGCTGAGGTCGTGGCAATCGGCGAGGAGGTCTTCGAGGAGGTGATGTCCGGCAAGATCTGGCCCGGCACCCGGGCGCTCGCTCGCGAACACCTCGAGGCGGGCCAGCGGGTATGGCTGGTCACCGCCACACCGGTCGAGCTGGCCACCATCATCGCCAAGCGGCTCGGGCTGACCGGAGCGCTCGGCACCGTCGCCGAGGTCCGCGACGGCGTCTACACCGGGCGCCTCGTCGGCGAACCGCTGCACGGCCCGGCCAAGGCGGAGGCGGTGCGCGCCTTGGCGTTGCGGGAGAACCTCGACCTGGAACGCTGCGCGGCCTACAGCGACTCCGCCAACGACATCCCGATGCTGTCCCTCGTCGGCCACCCCTACGTCATCAATCCGGACCGGGAGCTGCGCCGCCACGCCAAGCAGCACGGTTGGCGGATCCGGGACTTCAGGACGGGTCGGAAGGCGGCGCGCATCGGCGTACCGACCGCCGCCGGGCTGGGGGCGGTGGCGGGCGGCGTCGCCGCTGGAGTCGCCGTACGCCGCAAGTCCCGCCGGCGCTGGCGCTTCGGCTGACGCCCTGTTGGGGTCTACTGGCTGTTGGGGCCTACTGGTTGCTGGCTACTTGTTGCGGCGCTGCACGCGGGTGCGCTTGAGCAGCTTGCGGTGCTTTTTCTTCGCCATGCGCTTGCGGCGCTTCTTGATGACAGAACCCACGGACCGTCCTCGCTCGGGTGAGATGCATTGATGCGCCTCGACACGAGGGCGCGGTACGACGCAACCCTACCTGGGCGTCCGCAGCTTCCGCCGAAACCGATCTAGTCTCGACCACTGCACTGCAGACCCGGCGAGGCTCCGATGATCGGGTCGTCTTTGCCTGTGGACGACTCCGGAAAGTGTCGGTGTTGCCGGTATACTCGAACACATGTTCTGCATATCCGCTTGAGTGCAGTGGCCGTGCGGGCCTTAAGAAGCAGCGATGAGTTCAGTCAGCG
>JBBSMJ010000248.1:0-2869 GCA_038233235.1 Actinomycetes bacterium
ACGCGGTCGCCGCGCATGCCACCTTGCGGTGGCCGTCGCGGGCGTCGGGGTGGTGGCGCTGGGTGTCCTTGATCGTGCTGGCCGACTCCGGGGCGGCATCCCCACCGAGGTGGGTGATTTCTCCTTGGCGCAGAGCTGTACACAGCCGGCGAGGTCCTTCGTGACCGGCACGATGGGCGGGATCACGCCGGGTGCTGGCGGTGGACGGTCGCCGCATCGGCGACGGGCGGCCTGGGGCCGCTCACCGCCCGCACCGGCACACCAGTCCTCTGATCGCGGGACACAACCGCGCGCTCAGAGCTGGAGGTGGAGCCGCAGCGCGTCGTCCAGCCCCGCAAGCCCCTGGCGGATCGCAAACTCGGTTGAGGCAGCGGCCCCCGGCGCGGTTGGTTGGACCCATGACCGAGCACCCGATTCACGTCGACCTGGCGACAGACGCCGACCGCTTCGTCGCGACCGACCAGACCGTGTGGTTCGACGAGGTCCCCGCAGCGCCCGCGGAGGAGCTGCTGATCGGGCTGCCCGCGGACCAGCGGTTCGCCGCGTACGTCGACGGCGCCGACCCGCAGACGTACCCCGGCGTCTACGGCGTCTTCCCGCTGACCCTCGCGATCCCCGGACCGGACGCCGGCACTCGGCACCTACCGTGCGCGGGGCTGACCTGGGTGGGCGTGCACCCCGACCACCGGCGTTCGGGTGTGCTGACCGCGATGATGCGGCACCACTTCGAGCAGGTGCGCGCCCAAGACGGCGTCCACGTCTCGGCGCTGCACACCAGCGAGCCGGCGATCTACGGCCGGCACGGCTACGGCCTGGCGTCGCTGGAGCTGCAGGTGAGCCTTGGCCGCGGCAGCACACTGACCGCCCCCCACCTGGACGAGGCGGCCGCCGCGGTCACCACCCAGTTCGCGACGATGTCCGACGACACCGAGGTGCCGAAGCGGATGCGGGAGAGCCACCTCGCCGCGGCGGGCCTCGGCGCGGTAATCGGGGACGCCGGCTACTACGCCCGCATCTGCCATCACCTGCCCGAGGAGCTGCGCGGCAAGGAGCGCTGGCGGGTCCTCTTCGCCCGCCGCGACGGTGCGGACGTTGGCTTCGCCATGTTCCGCCGCAGCCAGAAGTGGGAGCGTGAACGGCCCGCCGGGGAGCTCACGGTCTGGGTGCTGGTCGGCGACCCGGCCACCCAGCTGGCGCTCCTGCGCCGCCTGGTCGCCTTCGACCTGATCGGCACCGTCAAGGTCGAGAAGGTCGGCGTCGACGACCCGCTGCTGGCGTGGGTCGGCGGCCCGCGCGGGGCCTCCGACGTGGCGACGTACGACAGCCTGTGGGTGCGGCTGGTCGACCTGCCCGAGGCGCTGCAGGAGCGGGCGTGGAGCGCGCCGTGCGACGTCGTGGCCGAGGTCGTCGACACCGCCGCCCCGTGGAACGACGGCCGCTGGCGCATCCGGGCAGACGACACCGGTCGGGCCACCGTCGAGCGTACGACGGCGGACGCCGACGTACGCCTGGGCGTGGACGTGCTTGGGGCCGCCTACCTCGGTGGCGGCAACCTGCTTGCGCTGCAGCGGGCCGGACTGGTGGCCGAGCAGCGGACAGGTGCGGTCACCGAGCTGTGGCGGGCCATGCGTACCGATGTGGCGCCGACTGCAGCGGTCGGCTTCTGACGACCGGGTCGGGGGCGCAAGGCGCCTGCGGCCGACGAGTTCCGGAGGTGCGCACGGTCCTGACTGGCGACCCACCAATTCCCCGAGGAGCGACTTCGGCTGGACGTTCTAGCCGGCGTTCTCGAGCCCAGCGGACAACAACCACCTGGTCGCCTACTCGGAACTTGGTGGTGGCGGCATCCGCGTCACCGGGCCAGGAGAGTTGCCCGGCTCCATACCGACGGTGCATATGGACAGCACCGACCAGGCGCACCAGGCCGCCCTAGCTGCCGGCGCCCGAGTCGGTCGCTGAACCGCACGACGTCATGCCCGGGGTGCGCATCGCGCGGGTCCGAGCGCCCGGCGGTGTGCTTGTCGGACTATCAGGACCGACCGAGTGACCTGGGTCGCGGGCCATGTCTGCCGTCGTCGTAGCCCCGGCACAGCTGGAAACCGCCGACGAGGTCTTTGTGACCGGCAGCATGGGCGGGGTCACGCCGGTGCTGGCGGTGGATGGTCGGCGCATCGGCGCCGGGCGGCGGGGGCCGCGCACCGAGCGGTCGACCAAGGTGTGCGCAGCGCTCACCGCCTGCGCCGGCACGCCGGTTGCCTGAACGGCGGCGGTGAGTCGACCCAAGCCACGGCCCGTAGGAACATCGCAGTGCCGCGCGACCGAGGTTGATCATCCGGCAGCGTTGAGCCGGCGAACGATCAGCTGGTTGATGCTGAGGTGCTCCTCGGCTGCTTCGAGGGCCAGTCGGCGGTGGAGGGCTTCGCCAACGCGTAGGTTGAACTTCCCGGAGTAGCTGCGCTCGGACAGCGGGTGGGGTATCGGTTCGCCGCGGGCTTGCATGTCTTGGGTTGCCTCGGCGATGAGCTTCTCGAGCCCGGTTAGGGCTTCGATCTGGGACGCGGCGAGCCAGGAGAGCGACGGGAACTCGAGACAGGTGGCGACGAACTCCTGGTCTTCGGTGGACCAGGTGACTCGGTACGTGTAGTGCGAGATGTCCGCGCCCGAAGAGGTTTGCATCAGTTGCCCTCCTTCTTGTCGATCGCGGCCAGGACCTGTCGTACTTGGTAGGGCTTGGCCTTGCCTTTGTCGTTCTGGATGTTCACGCGTGGATCTCCCGGCCACGGTGTGCGGAACACGGCGTGCGATCCACCGGTGGTTCGGGGGGCACCGAAGTAGTGCTTACACACCTTGTGCAGGTCCGCGTAGCGGA
>JBBSMJ010000249.1:0-2860 GCA_038233235.1 Actinomycetes bacterium
CAGGTCAGATGCGGCCTTCGGCGACGTCTTCGACGATCTGTACCAGGGTGCGTACGCCGGCTCCCGTCCCGCCCTTGGGGGTGTAGCCCCACGGCTTGCCCTCGTTGAACGACGGGCCGGCGATGTCCAGGTGCGCCCAGCGCAGCCCGTCGGCAACGAACTCCTGGAGGAACAGCCCGGCGACGAGCATGCCGCCGTACTTCTCGCCCATGTTGGCGATGTCGGCGACCTCTGAATCCATGCTCTTGCGCAGTTCCGCCGGGAGCGGCATCGGCCACATCTGCTCACCGGCCCGGTCGGCCGCGTCGTGGACGGCGGTGCGTACGGCGTCGTCGTTGGACATGACCGCCGCGGTGCGGCTGCCCAGCGCAACCATCTGCGCCCCCGTGAGCGTGGCGATGTCGATGACGAGGTCGGGCTTGTCCTCACTCGCCCGGGCCAGCGCGTCGGCGAGGATGAGCCGCCCCTCGGCGTCGGTGTTGAGCACCTCGACGGTCTTGCCGCCGTACATGGTGAGTACGTCGGAGGGACGCTGCGCGGTGCCGGACGGCATGTTCTCCGCCATCGGCGCCCACCCCACGACGTTGACCGTCGGCTCCAGCTTGGCGATCGCCGTCATCGCCGCGATGACCGCGGCAGCACCGCCCATGTCGGCCTTCATCCACTCCATCGCCTGCGCTGGCTTGAGCGACAGCCCGCCGGAGTCGAAGGTGATGCCCTTGCCGACGAGCGCGACGCTGCGCTTGGCCCGCGAGTGCTTGTAGGTGAGTTTCACCAGCCGGGGCGGGTGCATCGAGCCCTGCCCTACACCGATGATGCCGCCGTACCCGCCCTTGGCCAGCGCCTTCTCGTCCAGCACCTCCGTCTTCAGCCCGAGCCCTTTGGCCGCCGCGAGCGCGGCGTCGGCGAAGGTCTCCGGGTGCAGGTCGGCCGGCGGGGTGTTGACCAGGTCGCGGGTCAAGGCGACGGCGGCAGCCACCGCCTCCGCCCGGGAGGCTGCGGCCTTGACCGCCTTGTCCCGCGAGTTCGCTACAGAGACCTGGATCTCCTCGACACCGGGCTTGTGATCCTCCCGGGAGGCCTTCCGGTAGCGGTGGAATGTGTACGCGCCGAGCAATCCGCCCTCGGCGATGGCTCCGACCGTCTGCGCGTCCGGTGCAGGCAGGACGAAAGCCACCTTGCGGCATCCGGCGAGGGCGCGGGTGGCCGCTCCGGCAGCGCGCCGCAGCGTCTCTGCTGTGCGGCTCGCGCTCTGGTCGGTCCGCTGCGGACCGACACCGACGGCGGCCACAACGGTGGCGGCAAGCTTGCCGCCGCTGGGCACCTTGGTGACTTCGTCGGCTCCGCCAGTGGCGCCGAGCGCGGCAAGGGTCTCTGCCAGCTTCCCGCCCAACGCCTGGTCGATCTCACCGGCGCTGTCGTTCTCCCCGGCGAGCAGCACCGGCCCGTTGTCACCCTTCGCCACGGCAATGACCAGCGCATCGACCTTCAGTTTGGTTGGGGAGGTGGTGATCAGGCTCAGCGTGGTCACAGAGGTCCCGTTCGTCAGGGGAGGTGCGGACCTGCGTGATGCTAGCGTCCCCGCCCATGGCTGAGCCGGCGAGCACTGCCGCGCCCCGACAGTCCCCGCTGCACGAGCGGCACGGCTCCCTCGGTGCCCGGATGGCGGAGTTCGGTGGCTGGGCGATGCCGTTGGAGTACCAGGGCTTCGGCGTACTCAAGGAGCATGCGGCGGTGCGCACGGCGGTCGGCGTCTTCGACGTGAGCCACCTCGGCAAGGTCGCGGTTCGTGGGAGCGGGGCGGCCGATTCCGTCAACGCCACCCTCAGCAACGACCTGGGTCGCATCGAGCCCGGCAAGGCGCAGTACACGCTGTGCTGCGACGACGCCACCGGGGGAGTGGTCGACGACCTCATCGTCTACCTACGTGGCCCGGACGAGGTGTTCCTCGTGCCCAATGCGGCCAACAGCGCCGAGGTCGTTCGCCGGCTCACCGCCGCCGCTCCAGCCGGGGTGGACGTCGTCGACCGGCATGTCGACTTCGCCGTGCTCGCGGTCCAGGGTCCTCGCTCGGCCGAGCTGCTCGACGCGGTGGGGCTGCCGAGCGACCACGGCTACATGAGTTTCACCGACGCGCAGACGGGTGGCGCCGAGGTCACCGTCTGCCGGACCGGCTACACGGGGGAGCGCGGCTACGAGCTGGTGCTTCCCGCCGACCGGGCGGGCGAGGTGTGGGACGCGCTGCTGGCCGCCGGAGCGGCGTACGGCGTGCTGCCCTGCGGGCTCGGCGCCCGGGACACCCTGCGTACGGAGATGGGCTATCCCTTGCACGGCCAGGACATCTCGCCGGAGATCACTCCGGTGCAGGCGCGGCTGGGTTGGGCGGTCGGGTGGACCAAGGAGGCGTTCTGGGGGCGGGAGGTGCTGACCGCCGAGCGCGAGGCCGGCGCGGCGCGGCTGCTGTGGGGCCTGCGCTCGACCGGCCGGGCCATCCCACGACCGCACATGACCGTGCACGACGCCTCCGGAAATGCCGTGGGTGAGGTGACCAGCGGCACGTTCTCCCCGACCCTGCGTGCTGGCATCGGGCTCGCGCTGCTCGACGGCTCGGTGGCCGAGGGCGACGAGGTGAGCGTCGACGTACGCGGCCGGCCGGCCCCGGTGCAGGTGGTTAAGCCACCGTTCGTTGACACCTCGACCCGCTGACCGACGCCCCCCCGAGGCTCTGCCCCCCTGGCCGCTCGCTCCCCGACCCCTGCTCCCCGGCCTTTGCCCCCTGGCCCCGGCCCCTCTGCTTCGAGTGAAGGGTCCCTTCACTCGAACCTATTGGATGAAGGGTCCCTTCACTCGAAGCACTGGG
>JBBSMJ010000250.1:0-2848 GCA_038233235.1 Actinomycetes bacterium
CCTCGAGCGTCGGCGACCCCGAAGTAGACGAGCCAGTGCGCGGGTCGGTCCTCCGCACCCATCATCCCGCCCATCCCGCCGAGCGGTGCCTCTTCGCCCGCCAGCGCGAACGTCGCGTAGTCGGGACCAGCAGCCGGCAACCGCTCGATGCGGTAGCCGAAGACCGCGGTGTAGAACGCTTGGGCGGTATCCGGGTCGGTGGACCGTAGGTCTTCCCAGGTCAGTCCCCCGGGCTCGTTGACCAGGCCAGCGCCGACGTGGGTCTTGGCCTGCCACACACCGAACGCGGCCCCGGTCGGGTCGGCGGCGATGAACATCCGACCCAGCGGCCCCACGTCCCCCGGCGGCAGCAGGACGGTGCCGCCGTGCTCGGCGACAGCGGCCGCCGTCTTGTCCGCGTCGTCGCTGGCGAGGTACAGCGTCCATGCCGCCGGAGCGCCGGGCGGCTGGGGGCCGATGCCGGCGGCGGCGGTCCCGCGTACCTCGGCGAGGGCGTAGCCGCTGTACTCGGCCTCGGTGTCCTGGTAGGTCCAGCCGAGGACGTCGGCGTAGAAGTCCTTGGCGGCGTCGACGTCGGGGGCGGTGAGGTCGACCCAGCAGGGTACGCCAGCGGGCCAGGGCGAGGTGCGAATGCTCATGTGGGCATCTCAGCGCTCGCCGACGCTTCCTGTCCAATGCCACGGCGGAATACTTGTTTGTGCAACAACGCTGACCACCAGCGAGGCCGAGTACGGTCCGCACCAGCGAGGAGGTCCAGATGCCTGCCGTCACCGTCGAGAACCCGTTGACACTGCCGCGCGTGTCCGCTCAAGACCCGCAGGCGGCGCCGCGCCCGGTCCGGTCGGTGACGACCGCGCCGAGCGCGCTCGAGGGGGAGGGCTTCCCGGTACGCCGCGCGTTTGCTGGGGTCGACCTGCGCGACCTCGACCCGTTCCTCCACCTGGACCAGATGGGCGAGGTGGAGTACGCCCCCGGCGAGCCCAAGGGCACCGCCTGGCACCCGCACCGCGGGTTCGAGACCGTCACGTACATGCTCGACGGTGAGATGGCGCACCAGGACTCCCAGGGCGGCGGCGGCCTCATCACCAACGGCGACACGCAGTGGATGACCGCGGGGGCCGGCATCCTGCACATCGAGACACCGCCGGAGCACCTGGTGACCAGCGGCGGGCTGTTCCACGGCTTCCAGCTGTGGGTCAACCTGCCGGCTGCGCAGAAGTGGGTGGCGCCGCGCTACCAGGACATCCGCGGCGGCAAGGTGGCGCTGCTGTCCTCGCTGGACGGCGGAGCGCTGCTGCGGGTCATCGCCGGCGAGGTCGCCGGTCACGCCGGGCCCGGGTCGACGTACACGCCGATCTCCCTGGTGCACGCCACCGTCAGCCCGGGCGCCCAGCTCACCCTGCCGTGGCGGCTGGACTTCAACGCGCTCGGCTACGCCCTCGCCGGGTCAGGGTCGGTCGGTGCAGAGCGGCGGCCGCTCCGTGCCGGCCAGTTGGCCGTCTTCGGCCCCGGCGACACCCTGACGTTCGGCGCCGACGCGCGCCCCGACGCCCTCGGCTCGCAGTTCGATGTGCTCATCCTCGGCGGACTCCCGATCCGCGAGCATGTCGCGGCGTACGGCCCGTTCGTCATGAACACTCGCGCAGAGCTCATGCAGGCGTTCGAGGACTACCAGGCGGGTCGACTCGGCAGCGTTCCGGCTGTCGGCCCCGCCACCAGCTGAAGGTCGCCGGCGTGCACACCGGCGACGAACTGCCTCTATTGACTCTCGAGGAATGGCGGGAGACGAAGGACACCCTGCACCTGTTCCTGCAGATCTTCGGCAAGGTGCGGCTGGCGGCCGCGCCGCCGCAGAATCACTGGTGGCATATCGCCTACTGGGTTTCCGCCCGCGGGCTGGCGTACGGGCGGATGCACCACAGCGGTGTCGACTTCGACGCCGAGGTGGACGTGGTCGATCACCGCGTCGTCTTCCGTACGGCGCACGAGGTTCGTACCGTGCCCCTGCACGACGGGCTGTACGTCGCCGACTTCTACATCCAGGTGATGGCCGCACTCGCCGAGTTGGGCATCGACATGGCCATCCGCGCCGAGCCGTTCGGCGTACCGATGACCACGCCGTTCCCCGACGACGTCGAGCATGCGAGCTACGACGCGGAGGCGGTGTCGCGCTACTTCAGCGTCTTGTCGTTCCTCGACCGGGTGCTGGGGGAGTTCGCCGGGTGGTACGCCGGGAAGGCCAGCCCCGTCCACGTGTTCTGGCACAGCTTCGATCTGGCCTACAGCCGCTTCTCCGGGCGGCCCGCGCCGGACATGGATGGCGTCGACCCGGTCACCGCCGAGGCCTACTCGCACGAAGTGTTCAGCTTCGGGTTCTGGGCCGGCGACGACGCACTCCCCTACGCCGCGCTCTACAGCTACACCGCTCCGGAGCCGGACGGGCTGACCGAGCAGCCACTGCTCCCGGAAGGTGCAGAGTGGCTCCACCGAGACAGTGGCTCCCTCGCCGTCTTCCCGTACGCCGCCGTACGAACGGCGGCCGATCCGCGCGCCGCCGCGCTGGATTTCTTCCAGTCGGCGTACGCCGCCGCGGCGCGCACCGCTCGCCTGGACCAGGTGGAGATGGCCAGCTCCGCCTGCCCACCGGAGCTGCTCGTCAGCTGATCAGTCCACCCCCACGTCGGGTTGTCAGGCAGATCGTGCGCTATAGCGCACGGATCGCCTGACAAGTCCGGTGGAGCGGGCTGGAGCGGGGACGTCGGGAGGGGAGGAGGTCGGGCGACGGTTAGCCGAACGGGGTGATCAGCTGATCGACCGGAGCGTGGTCGTCGGTGAGCACCTCGGCGTC
>JBBSMJ010000251.1:0-2843 GCA_038233235.1 Actinomycetes bacterium
GACTGTACGGCGGGCGCGGCGACCCGCCGCTACGGCGAACGCCTGACGCGAACTAAGTCAACGACTAAGTCCTTCGAAGTAGTGTAGGCACGTGACCGAAGTGGGCGTGCACGAGGCCAAAACTCACCTGTCCAAGCTCCTCCGTCGGGTGGCGGGGGGGGAGGAGGTGGTCATCACCTCGGGTGGACGTCCGGTGGCCAAGCTCGTCGCCGTGACCGCTCCGGTGCGCCGCGTTCTCGGTCGAGACCGCGGTGTCGTCACCATCGCCGACGACTTCGACGCCCCTCTTCCCGCCGAGTTACTCGACGAGTTCGACCAGTGAGGGTGCTGCTCGACACGCACTCGTTCCTGTGGATGCAGGCCGCACCGCAGTTGATGGGGTCTGAGGCTCGGGCCCTGGTGGAGGATGGGGCGAACGAGCTGCTCCTGTCGGCGGCAAGCTCGTGGGAGATGGCGATCAAGTACCGGCTGGGGAAGCTCGTACTGCCCCAGGCGCCGGACGTCTACGTACCGTCGCGTATCGCAGCGACCGGTGTCACCGCTCTTCCGGTCGAGCACAGCCATGCGCTTCGAGTCGTCCAGCTTCCGAAGCACCACCGTGATCCCTTCGACCGACTGTTGATCGCCACCGCTCAGGTGGAGGGCGTGCCTATCCTCACCGCGGATCGCATCTTCGCGGAGTACGGCGTCGACGTGCTCGCCGCCGATTGAGCGCTGCCCGTCGTGGTCGGCCGGGCTGGAATGATCGGCGGCGACGTCGTACGCATCAGGGGAAGGGAGCGGGCATGCGGGTCGGAGTGCTCACCGGTGGCGGCGACTGCCCCGGGCTGAACGCCGTCATCCGGGCGGTGGTGCGCAAGGGCAGCGCCGAGTACGGCTTCGAGTTCGTCGGCTTCCGCGACGGTTGGCGTGGGCCGCTGGAGGGGGAGACGCGGACGCTCGATGTGGCGGCTGTACGCGGCATCCTCCCGCGCGGCGGGACGATCCTCGGTTCGTCGCGCACCAATCCCATCAAGGTCGACGGCGGGGCGGAGCGCATCCGCGAAAACCTGGCCCGGCTGCAAGTCGACGCCCTCGTCGCCATCGGCGGGGAGGACACCCTCGGCGTCGCTTCCCAGCTCTACGAGCAGGGCCTGCAGGTCGTCGGTGTACCCAAGACGATCGACAACGACCTCGGTGCCACCGACTTCACCTTCGGCTTCGACACCGCGGTGAACATCGCCATGGAGGCTATCGACCGGCTGCACACGACGGCGGAGTCGCACCACCGGGCCCTCATCGTGGAGGTGATGGGACGCCATGCCGGCTGGATCGCGCTACACGCCGGGCTGGCCGGTGGCGCCAACGTCATCCTCATCCCCGAGGTGCCGTTCGACATCGACCAGGTCTGCGCTCATGTGGAGAGCCGCTTCCGCATCAACTACGCCCCCATCGTCGTCGTCGCCGAAGGCGCGACACCCAAGACCGGCACGATGAGCGCCCGCAACGAGGAGCTGGACGCCTTCGGGCATGTCCGCCTCGGCGGCATCGGCCAGTTGGTGGAGCGGGAGATCCAGGACCGTACGGGCAAGGAAGCGCGGACGACGGTACTCGGCCACATCCAGCGCGGCGGCACGCCGACCGCGTTCGACCGGGTGCTGGCGACCCGCTTCGGGCTGCACGCGGTCGACGCCGTACGTGACGGCGCGTGGGGGCAGATGGTGGCGCTGCACGGGACGCGGATCGACCGGGTGCCGCTGGCGGAGGCCGTCGACGAGCTCAAGCTCGTCGACGCCTCCCGCTATGCCGAGGCCGAAGTCTTCTTCGGCTGACTCGGTAGCCGTGCCAGCAGTGGAGTGAACTCGCTCAGGCGGCTGAGGTCACGGGGAGGACGGTGCGCCCGCGACGCAGCAGCAGGTGCTCTCCGCAGTAGCAGTTCATTTCGACCTCGATCCCCTGCGGAGTATTGCGGAGTACATCGATCCGGGACACCTGGAACAGCAGGGTGGCATCGTGGTGGGGGCAGTAGGCGGTCAGCACGGTCGACTCCTCTCCGAGGGGCTGACCGGTGCGGTCAGCCGGGTAGTGCAGGTAACGAGTGAACATGTCGTAAGCTCGTCACGAACCACCATACCATGTGTGAGGAGTGAGTGTGGAGTTCGATAGTTACGACAATTACGGGGTGCAGCTGGCCACCGAGTTGGTAAACAGCGCGCACGGCGACGGCCCGGACGAGCTGGCCGACGTCGCCGGGCTACTCGCGTTCCTCGCTCGCCACGACTTCACGCTGTCCGTGGAGTCACCCGACGCGGAGATCACCGCCCGCGACCTCGCCGCCGTACGCCGGCTGCGCAAGCGACTGCGTACCGTTTTCGACCAGCCCGACGCCGACGAAGCGGCTGCCGCGCTCAACGGGCTGCTGGTCGAGGCCGGCACGCTGCCCCAGCTGACCAGGCACGACGGCAGTTGGCACTTCCACTACACCGCCGCGGGAGCCCCGCTCGCCGCGCGGCTGCTCGCGGAGGCCGCCATCGGGCTGGCCGGCGCGCTGCGGGCCGACGGCTACGACCGGATGCGGACCTGCGCGGCCGACGACTGCGCCGACGTGTTCATCGACGCGTCCCGCAACTCCTCCCGGCGCTTCTGCAAACCCTCGACCTGTGGCAACCGGGCGACCACCGCCGCCTACCGGGCCCGCCAGCGTGCCGCCGCCACACCCGTTGCTCGCTGATGACCTGAGAGCTGAGCGAACCCGTGCCCGTACGGTTCCCGGAGGAGACCCGCACCGAGGTTCGACGGCGCGCCACCGCAGATGATCGCTCCGTCTCCAACTGGATTCGGCGAGCTGTCGAGCACGAACTCGC
>JBBSMJ010000252.1:0-2842 GCA_038233235.1 Actinomycetes bacterium
GGTCGTGGGCTGCGCGATACGCCGGTCAGGCGGGCCCGCCGCCCCATGACATCGACGTGCTCGTGGTGGGGAAGGTCGACCGTGCCGATCTCTACGACGCGGCCGACCGTGCGCATGCCCGCCTCGGCATCGAGGTCAACCCCGTCGTCCGTACGACGAAGCAGTGGGACGACCAGTCCGATGCCTTGGTCTCCCAGATCAAGGCATCGGCGTTTGCTGTCGTGCTGGACACCCGTGAGCGGGCGGAGGCCTGATGGCTAGGTGGAAGCGCGGCGAGGCCGTGGTCGAAGGTCTTGTCGCGGCCGGCGACTTGCAGAAGCTCACCGGCGACGCAGCCAACGGCGACCGACTCCTGGAGAAGGCTGCCACCACGTTGGAGACCGCACGGTCAGCGATCGAGCGCGACCCGGACTCCGCCTTCGTGCTTGCCTACGACGCTTCCCGTCAAGCGTTGACCGCGCTGCTCGCTCACCAAGGACTCCGACCGACGACGAAGGGTGGCCACTACGCCGTCGAGCAGGCCATCCGCGCCAGTTCGGACCCGGCTTCCGCCAGTTCGGCGCCCTGCGCAGGCGACGCAACGAGCTCAAGTACCCCGAGCGTCCGGGTGACGCTGCCACGAACGAGGAGGCATCCGAGGCCGTCGAGAATGCCGCCGCGATCATCAACGCCGCTCAGGGGCTACTCGATCAACTCGGGTTGTTCTGACTCGGCCCTCAGTGGGCTTGGCGGAGCGCGGCACGGGACAGGGCTGCGGCTGCAGGGCTCACCCAGTTGCGGTCGCCGAGCTTGGCTTGCTTGTCCGCGACGTTGACGAGGGTGTTGAAGACGTCGAGGCGGTAGATCTCGTAGCCCTCCAAGGGCCGTCCGTCGCGGTGACGCCAGCCGAGCTCGGAGAGCGCTGCGGCTACCTGCTCGCGTGGGATCGGTGCGTCGGGTGACGTTGCTGCGTACGCCAGCAGGAGCAGCGTCGCCACCGTCTCGAACTCGCCTGTCTTGGCGGGGATGAGTCGCTCGGCAAGATGCGCCCACAACTTTGCCGGGTCGCGCTGGGCCGCAGCTCCCGCACGGGTCAGTAGCAGGGTGCCCGTGTACTTGCGCAGCAGGCCCATCGCCTGCAGCGACTCGCGGAACGCCAGCAGCGGGACCGCGTGGATCTCGCGGTTGTTCTTGCCGATCCAGTCACCCATCGCCGGGACGACTTGGGAGGCGGCTTCGACGTCGTCGGGCTTGAGGTAGCCGGCCGACGTGAGCTCGATGCCGCCGCCCTTGGCGCGGTCCAAGAACCAGCGGTGCGTGGCCAGCGCCGCGACCATCTCGTCATAGTCCGGCTCGGTCGACCCCGTGACCAGGGTGAGCATGCGCTGGGCGAGGTTCTCCCCGACGCGGGTGTAGCGCAGCCGGTTCACCAAGTCGACGAGGCGCTGGTCGACGCCGTACTCGCGGAGCACGAAGTACGGCACGCGAAGCGCCTGGTTCAGCTCGTCGAGGTCGAAGTGGGCCGGGTCGTCGACGACCATCGCGATGCTGGCCAGATCGGTGCCGCCGCCGGAGTCCTCCGGAGGTGCGGCACAGCGCCCGGTGACTGCGACAGCCGACGGCGAGTCCGGCGCTGCGGGCAGGACCTCCTCCAGTCGCAGCGTGAACTCCCAGTTGTCGCCGTAGTCGTAGAGGTAGTTCAGGACGTCGTCCTGCTCCTGCAGCGTCTCGTCCAGCCGCACGTCCGCGGCCGGGATTCCGCCATCGTCGTCCCCCTCGCCTTCTTCGGCGTCGTAGGGGCACAGGAACAACTGGCTGGTCCGGTCGAACGGATGCCCGCCGAGAGAAAAGCGGTGCAGGTGCGAGTCGGTCCAGTCGAAGGCGACCTGCAGCACTTGGTGCACGACGTCCAGCGGCAGGTCTGATCGCAGGTCGAGGCGACGCCAGATCGGTGGCTCTGCATGGTCGAGGTCGACCCTGATCCGGAAAATCGCAACCTCATCGAGCGGAGGGCGCCGAAGTTCCGGCCGCATGCCATGTAGAGCGGCCCGCCCGCCGATCATGGTCAGGTCGCCCGCGAGCTGCCGCAGGTCGGCCAGTTCCATACCCGAGATCGCCGCCTGGAACTTGCGGAGCAACTCGGCCTCAGCATCGTCGTTTCCTGACACGCCCCAACCGTATTCGAGTCGCTCTGAACGCCGCCCGTTCCTCCGCGGCACCCCGATCGCAGAGCACCCGTCTGCCCTCGTCCCCGGCCGTTCCCAGAGCCTTCACGCCTCTTGCAACCGAGGTCTCCGCCGCCTCCGGCGGCGTTCGGGAAACCCCCGCGCACCTACCTCCGGAAGGAGGTGGTCGCGATGACCGTCACGATCAAGAAGATGAGCGCCGGCAAAGGCTACGAGTACCTGCTGCGGACCGTATCCGCGGGCGACGGAGACAGATCCCTGTCGACTCCGCTGACCCGCTACTACCCCGAGGCAGGAACCCCGCACGGCCGCTGGATGGGCTCGGGCGTCACAAGCCTGGAAAGCCACATCGCCCAGGGCGACGAGGTCACCGAGGAGTAGATCAAGCTGCTCATCGGCGAAGGCAAGCACCCGGGCAAAGGGCAGCACCTCGGCCGTGCCTACCGAAGGTTCAAGCCCGTCGAGGACGGCAAGCAACGTCACCCCGTGGCTGGTTACGACTTCACGTTCTCGATCCCGAAGTCGGCCAGCGTGCTGTGGGCCGTGGCCGACGGTGGGGCGCAGGCGATCATCGCTGACGCGCACCACGCCGCGGTCGCCGAAGCGCTCGACTTCATGGAGCGCGGTCACCGCAACCCGGGCCGGCGCCAAGGGACCCAAGGGCGGTGTCGCTCAAC
>JBBSMJ010000253.1:0-2837 GCA_038233235.1 Actinomycetes bacterium
CGCGTCCTCGACTGCTCCGGTTCCGGATCGAACTCCGGTGTCATCGCCGGCGTTGACTGGGTGACTGCCAACCACGTCAAGCCGGCCGTCGCCAACATGAGCTTGGGTGGTGGCGCCTCCAGCGCGCTGGACACGGCGGTGAACAACTCGATCGCCGCAGGCGTGACCTACGCGGTGGCCGCCGGCAACAGCAACGCCAACGCGTGCAACTACTCCCCGGCTCGCGTCGCCTCCGCGGTGACCGTGGGCTCGACCACGTCGACGGATGCGCGGTCGTCGTTCTCGAACTTCGGCAGCTGCCTCGACGTGTTCGCGCCCGGCTCCAACATCACGTCGGCGTGGTACACCAGCGACACCGCCACCAACACGATCAGCGGCACCTCGATGGCGTCGCCGCACGTGGCCGGGGTCGCAGCGCTGTATCTGCAAGGCAACCCCGGTGCCTCGCCGCAGACCGTCCGCGACGCGATCGTCACCACGTCGACCACCGGCGTGGTGACCGGTGCAGGGAGCGGTTCGCCGAACCGGCTCGTCTACTCGCTGCTCACCGGCGGGGGAACCACGCCGCCGCCCAGCGGCTGCACACTCCCGGAGAGCTACAGCGGCTCGCTGTCCGGCACCGGTGCCTCCAATGTCCACCCCAACGGCACGTACTTCTACACCAGCCGTTCGGGCACCCACCGTGGCTGCCTGCGCGGCCCGTCGAGCGCCGACTTCGACTTGTACCTGTTCAAGTGGAACGGTCGGTCGTGGGTACAGGTGGCCGCCGGAACGACGTCCAGCTCGAGTGAGAACGTCGCCTACAGCGGGACCAGCGGCTACTACTACTGGCGGGTGACCTCTTACAGCGGTTCCGGCAGCTACCAATTCGGCATGCAGCGGCCGTAACGCGACTGGAGTCTTAGGTTGAGCCGGCGGGCGAAGAACTGTCCGCCGGCTCAACCACGGATGCGCAGGCCGCGCGGCGTGGGGTGGAAACCGGCGGCCTCCAGCGCGCGGCCGAGCGGCGAGTCGACCACCCGCTCACCATCGGCCCGCTCGACGGTGAGCCGGCCGAGCGCCCCGTCGCGTACGGCGAGAGCCAGCGCGTCGACGGCCGTCTGGAGACGGCCGGCTTCCTCGGCCCAGCTCAGCAGGGTGCGCCCCCCTCGTTCGACGTAGAGCGCACAGGCACCCTCGACCAGGACCACGAGCGCGCCCGCCTTGCGCCCCGGCCGGTGCCCGCCCGCCGACTCGCGCGGCGGCCAGGGCAGGGCAGCGCCGTAGGGGTTCGCCGGATCGGTCGCGGCGAGGACGAGCGCGCGCGGCGCCTCCTCGGTGGTGGCGGGCGGCGTTCCCCACCCGCTGCCGGCGAGCGCGCGCAACCGGTCGACCGCCCCCGGTACGGCGAACTGCGCCGCCCCCAACCCCTCGACGAAGTAGCCGCGGCGGCAGCGGCCGCTCTCCTCGAACGCGGACAGCACACGGTAGGTCGCCGCGAAGCCGCCGGGCGCGCCCTCCGCCGTCACCGCACCGCGGGTGACGACTCCGTGCCGGTCCAGCAGCGTCTCCGCCAGCGCGTGCGCGCGGCGAGTCCCATCAGCCTCCCGATCGGGCAGCAACGACCAGCGTCCGGCCGCCGTGGGCGGCCCGGTGCGCGTCGGCAGCGCGGGACGCCCTCGGGCGTAGCGGGAGCGTGGGGCGGGCCGCCGCGGTGCCCGGTGCGTGCCCCGTCCGGTGCCGATGAGCGTGCGCAGCGGGGCGAGGGTGTCGTTTGTGATCCGACCGGACCACACCAGATCCCACAGTGCGGTGACCAGAGCGGCGTCGTCGAGCGAACCGACTCGCTCGGCCAGTCCACGGAAGAAGAGCGCGGCGCCACCTCCGAGGGCCTCGATCACCGCCTCGTGCAGCGGCGAAGGCAAGGGTTCGGGGCCAGGAAGGGGTAACAGCAGCGGCGCCACGTCGGCCGGGTAGAGCGCCACCCAGCCGTCGCCGCCCGGCAACGCCCCTGCTCCCCCCCACACGACCTCACCGGCCACGCACAGCTCGTCGAGCAGCGCGGGGGAGTAGTTGGCAACCCGCGTCGGTAGGACGAGGCGTTCGAGGGCGGAGGCCGGAACCGGCGCACCCTGCAGCTGCTCTACCGCCCGCAGCACCCCGTCGAGCCCACGCAGCGCACGGCCGCCGATGTGCTGCCAAGCGGGCGCAAAGCTGCCCAACGCTGCGGCCGGCACCGGCTCCGCCTCCTTGCGCAGCGCGGCGAGAGAGCGCCGGCGCAGCATCCGCAGCACCCCGGCGTCACACCACTCCTGACCCGCGCCGCCGGGACGGAACTCGCCCTCCACCAGTCGCCCCGCCCCGGCCAGCCGGTGCAGCGCCTCGGTGACGATCGCCGTGCCGAGCCCGAAACGGCCAGCCACCTCCGCCGCGGTGAACGGGCCGTGTGTTCGGGCGTGGCGGGCGACGAGGTCACCCAGCGGGTCGCGCACCGGCTCCAGGAAGGCCGCCGGCACCCCTACCGGCGGGGGTACGCCGAGGGCGTCGCGCAAGCGCCCGGCGTCCTCCACCGGCGCCCAACGCTCCTCCCCGGCAACGCGCACCCGCACCGCCCGCCGCGCTGCCTCCAGCTCGGCCAGCCAGCGCGCGGTGGCTCCCCGCTCGAGTGCCTCGGCCGTCGCCAGCGGCCCGAGCAGCCGCAGCAGGTCGGCGACCCCCTCGGCATCGGTCGGGTGACGGTCCGCAGAAAGGCGCTGCAGGTCCCGCTCGACCGAGGCGAGCGTCGCGTCGTCGAGCAGCTCGCGCAGCTCGGCCTGGCCCAGCAGCTCGGCGAGCAGCGCAGGGTCGAGGGAAAGCGC
>JBBSMJ010000254.1:0-2834 GCA_038233235.1 Actinomycetes bacterium
ATTCACCTCTACGGCGTCGGTGAAGCGCTGCGCGTCATATTCGCGATCACCGCGCTGGCGGTGATCGCGCTCGTCGTCTTCGTGGTCGGCATGGTGCCGCACTTCGACCCGGCCAACCTGCTCGACATCCCAGCGACCGACGCCACGGGGGCGAGCGCCTTCATCCCCTTCGGATACGCCGGAGTACTCGCCGCCTTTGTCTACGGCATCTGGTTCTTCCTCGCCATCGAAGGCGTCCCGCTGGCGGCGGAGGAGGCGCGCAACCCCAAGCGGGACATGCCACGTGGCATCATCGCGGCGATGGCGGTCCTGCTCGTCTTCGCTGCGCTCATGCTGCTGACTGCACCGGGCGGCGCGGGCTCGGCGGCCATCATGGAGTCGGACAACCCGCTGCCCGAGGCGCTGCGTACGGCCGCTGGTGGCGACACCTTCCTCGGTGACTTCGTCAACTACGTCGGCTTGGCCGGTCTGGTGGCCAGCTTCTTCTCCATCATCTACGCCTACTCGCGGCAGCTGTTCGCGCTGTCCCGCGCCGGCTACCTGCCGCGGTGGTTGTCCGTCACCGGATCGCGCAAGACGCCGTACCTCGCGCTGATCGTGCCCGGGACCATCGGCTTCCTGCTCGCCGCCCTCACTCAGGACGGTGCGCTGCTCATCAACATCGCCGTCTTCGGGGCGACCGTCTCCTATGTGCTCATGATGCTCTCGCACATCCTGTTGCGGCGACGGGAACCGGACCTCGAGCGGCCCTACCGGACACCAGGGGGGACGGCCACCACCACCGTCGCACTCGTACTCGCCATCTGCGCCGTCATCGCCACCTTCTTCGTCGACCAGCGGGCCGCCGGAATCACCGCGCTGATCTTCCTCGCTGCGGTGGCGTACTTCTGGTTCTACAGTCGTCACCGACTCGTGGCGAACGCGCCGGAGGAGGAGTTCGAGGCCATCCAGCGCGCCGAGGCAGAGCTGTCCTGACCTGAGCCGTCCGAATCGACGCTGGCACAACCGAAGGAGCCATGCTCGTGTACCAACCGCAGGGCATGCTCACCGTCGGCGAGCTGAGGTCCCTTGTCGACACCGCGCAGGTAGACACCGTGCTGGTGGCGATGACGGACATGCAGGGCCGACTGCAGGGCAAGCGGTGCGCCGCGCGCTACTTCCTCGAAGAGGTGCTCACCCACGCCACCGAGGCGTGCAACTACCTGCTGGCGGTCGACGTCGACATGAACACGGTGAGCGGGTACGCCATGTCCTCGTGGTCGTCCGGGTACGGCGACTTCGTGCTGCAACCGGATCTGTCGACGCTGCGCATCCTGCCCTGGCACCCGGCTACCGCGCTGGTGCTGTGCGACGTCATCTGGGAGGACGGCTCCCCTGTCGTGGCCTCACCACGGCAGGTGCTGCGTAAGCAACTCGACCGGCTCGCGGAGCGCGGCCTCGAGGCGCACGTCGGCACCGAGCTCGAGTTCATCGTGTTCCGGGACAGCTTCGAAGAGGCGTGGACCAAGCGTTACACCGGCCTCGTGCCCGCCAACCAGTACAACGTCGACTACTCGATGGTCGGCACCGCACGGGTCGAGCACCTGCTGCGCCGTATCCGTAACGGCATGACCGGCGCGGGGCTCTACGTCGAGTCGGCCAAGGGCGAGTGCAACCTCGGTCAGCACGAGATCGCCTTCCGGTTCACCGACGCGCTGGGCACCTGTGACAACCACAGCATCTACAAGACCGGGGCCAAGGAGATCGCCACTCAGGAGGACATGAGCCTCTCCTTTATGGCGAAGTACGACGAGCGCGAGGGCAACTCTTGCCACATTCACATCAGCCTCCGCTCGACCCACGGCGACGCCGTCCTCGCCGGTGAGGAGCCCGAGGGCTTCTCCACACTCATGGAGCACTTTCTTGCCGGCCAGCTCGCCTGCATGGAGGAGTTCACCTACTTCCTCGCCCCGAACGTCAACTCCTACAAGCGATTCGCGCCCGGCAGCTTCGCCCCGACGTCCGTGGCATGGGGACGCGACAACCGCACCTGCGCACTTCGCGTGGTGGGTCACGGCGACTCGCTGCGGGTGGAGAACCGGGTCCCGGGAGGAGACGTCAATCCCTACCTCTCCGTGGCGGCACTGGTGGCGGCCGGACTTCACGGCATCGAGAACGAGCTGCCGCTGGAGCCCATGTTCGTCGGCAACGCCTACGACTCGGACAAGCCGAAGGTGCCCACCACATTGCGCGACGCGGTGCACCTGCTCGCGGAGAGCAAGGTGGCTGAGGAAGCGTTCGGGACGGACGTCGTCGAGCACTACGTCAACGCCGGCCGGGTGGAACTTGCGGCGTACGACGCGGTGGTCACCGACTGGGAACGGGTCCGTGGCTTCGAACGTCTCTGAGAGCGGCCGATGAGCCAGCTGACGCACCAGGTCGTCAACCCGGCCACCGAAGAACCGGTGCGGGAGCTGACGCTGGCGTCGGTCGAGGACACCGACGAGGCCATCGCGCGCGCACACCGAGCGCAGCCCGCCTGGCGCGATATCGCCCCCGCGGATCGCGCTCGACTGCTGCGCTGCTTCGCCGAGGCGGTCGACGGCGCCATCGAGGAGCTTGCCCGACTGGAAGTCGCGAACTCCGGACACACCATCGGCAACGCCCGCTGGGAGGCCGGCAACGTACGCGACGTGCTGCTCTACTACGCCGCCGCCCCCGAGCGGCTCGTCGGCCAACAGATACCGGTGTCCGGCGGCGTCGACATCACCTTCAAGGAACCCATCGGCGTCGTCGGCGTGATCGTGCCGTGGAACTTTCCCATGCCCATCGCCGGATGGGGGTTCGCCCCGGCC
>JBBSMJ010000255.1:0-2828 GCA_038233235.1 Actinomycetes bacterium
CCACCACCGACTGAAAACCCACACCAGGTGGCGAGCCGCCCTCCACCCCAACCGGCACATCACCTGGACCAGCCCCACCGGCCGGCACTACACCATCCACCCCGACGAAGACAACGAAGCGCACCCCGTCTGCTGAGCGACCCCGACACCCCGACGCTGTGGTCACGGTAGAAGGTGCCTCACTAACCGCAACCGGAGTGACTGCGGCGGCCGCACCAGCCAACCGTCTCCGTAGGCCCGTCCGCCGACTGCGGAGAAACGCCCTAGCCGGCGGAGTAGTAGGCGTCGCGCAAGTAGTCGTGCACGGCCTGCTCGGCGACGCGGAAGGATCTGCCCACTTGTACGGCGGGCAACTCACCGCCGTGCACCAGCCGGTAGACGGTCATCTTCGACACCCTCATCACCGCAGCGACCTCGGCGACGGTCAGGAACTTGACCTCCGACAACGGCCGGTCGTTGGTACTCATGGCGCACCGCACCCTCGGTGCGAGCGGGACGCCAGCTTCCCCACCGGCGTCGAGGACACGCTCGCACGTTGGTCCAGGTTAGGGGCAGGTGTGACTGGCGTGACCGCTGGGGTCCCCCTTGGGGTCGTCGCTGGGGTCCCGGCTGGCGTCCCGGCTGGGGTGATCGCTGGGGTCCCCACTGGGATCACCGCCGGGGTCACGCTGGGCTGGCTCAGCCCAGTCCGGCGTACGCCAGCAGGTAGCCGGCCATGGGCGCGTACAGGTGCGGGGCGACGTTGTCGTCGAGGGGTACGGCCACCGCGATGTCGCCTTCGGCTTCTCCCACGAACAGCGCGGGGTCGTTGGAGTCGGCGAAGCCGACGGTGTCGACCCCCGCACGACCGGCCGCCCCGGCCCATCCGTGGTCGGCCACCACCAGGCCGGGCGGCGCCTCGCCGGCGGCTGCCAGCTCGGCGAGCATCGCTTCCATCGGCTGCGGGGAGTGGGTGTGCTTGAGCCCGCCGCGGTCGCTGAGCATGGCCACGCTGCCCACGTAGCGGATCTCCAGCCACTCCCCACCCCAGGATGTGTTCTCCGAGTAGCCCCACCCGGCGGCGGGGGTGAGCAGTGGGCAGCCGGCGCGGGCCAGCGCCGCCGCCACCTCGAGGTGGACGGCGAGCAGCCCGGCCGGATGGCCGGTGGCGACGATCACCCGCTCCCGGCGCTGCGCCGCCTCGCCGACCCGGGCGGCGAGCGCCTCCACCCGGTCGATGGTGCGGTCGGGGTCGATGGTGTCGACGCCGTCGGCGTACGCCTCCTCCGGGGACACGCCGCACTTGTCCGCCATCAGCTCGAGGATCTCCGCCGGGGTCCAGGTGCCGCGCAAGTCGAGGCCGAAGAGGTAGCGGGGATTGCGCTCGCTCAGCCGCCGGTAGTGCCGCAAGTTGTTGTCGCGCGGGGTGTCCACCTCACCGGCGATGCGCGCCCGCACCAGCTGCGCCCGCAGCTCGTCGCGGGTGGGAACGGTGAGCGGCCGGGCGGCGCCGATCGTCACCCGCTTACCTGCGGATCGAGCCCGTGCCAGGGGAACACCGCCTGCCGGGTGGCGGACACCGCCTGGTCCAGCTTGTCCGCCGGGTGATGCCGACCAGCCCAGGCCGGTACCCGCGGCTGCGCGCCGTCGGTCATCGTCCGTGGCGCGGTCTGCCGAGTGCGCTCGTACGCATAGTCGCGCCACGGCCCCGGAGTGGGAGTCGCCGGGTCGATCGGCGCGCCCGCAGCCTCGGCGAGGAGGTGCGTCCACGCCCGCGGCACCACCTGGACCAGTTCGTATCCACCGCCGCCGACCGCGACCCACCGCCCACCCGCATGCTCGTGCGCCAGCCGGTGGATGGCTTCGTACGCCGTCCGCTGCCCGTCGACGGTGAGCGAGAGGTGGGCGAGCGGGTCGAGGACGTGACTGTCGCACCCGTGCTGGGAGACCAGCACCTGCGGCCGGAACGCCTGCAGCAGTGGAGGGACCACCCCGGCGAAAGCACGCAGCCACTCCTCGTCGTCGGTGCCAGGCGGCAGCGCCACGTTGACCGCGTAACCCTCCGCTCCTTCGCCGCCGACGTCGTCGGGCCACCCGGTGCCCGGGAACAGGGTGCGCGGGCTCTCGTGCAGGCTTACCGTGAGCACCCGCGGGTCGTCCCAGAACACCCGCTCCACCCCGTCGCCGTGGTGCACGTCGACGTCGACGTACGCGATGCGCTCGGCGCCCCGGTCGAGCAGCCAGGCGATCGCCACCGCCGGGTCGTTGTAGACGCAGAACCCGGAGGCGCTGCCGGGCATCGCATGGTGCAGGCCACCCGCGACGTTGACCGCGTGCTCGGTTTCGCCGGTCCACACCGCGCTCGCCGCCTGCACGGTCGCGCCCACGACCAGCGCGGCAGCGTCGTGCATGCCGGCGAAGACGGGGTTGTCGGGTGTCCCCAACCCGCGTCCCCCGTCGGCGGCGGCGGGATCGTTGCCGGCGCGGCGTACCGCGTCGACGTACGCCGGCTGGTGCACCAGGTGCAGCAGCTCGTCGTCGGCGGGTTCGACGCCAACCACCGAGACGGTGTCGAGGTCGAGCAGCCCGAACTCGCGGGCCAGCGCGATGGTGAGCTCGACGCGTACGGGGGCGAGCGGGTGCGTGGGCCCGAAGTTGTACGCCGCGAGCGCGTCGTCCCAGACGACGCGCAGCGACTGGCTCACGCCCGGAACCGTACCCGCCACTCCCGCCGCCCGCTGCAGCCGCTTGGTCGGTCACTCGGCGCGCAGGGCCACCACCGGGTCGAGGCGGCCCGCCCGCCGCGCGGGAGCGACGCCGAAGAAGACGCCGACCGCGACGGAGACGCC
>JBBSMJ010000256.1:0-2808 GCA_038233235.1 Actinomycetes bacterium
CGCCGAGCGCGGCGACTGCCTGGCCGGTGTCGCGGCGCTCACCCGCACCCTCGAGGCACTGGCCTGCTGACGCTGGTCAGCGCGACACTCGCCGGCGACGCCCGCCGAGCGCCAGCACCGCGATCCCGGCAACCAACATCGCCGCGATCAGCGTCAGCACGATCGGTCCGAGGCCGGCGATGAACTGGCTCAGCTGTGACTGCACTACGCCGGCGGCGTCGATGATCGGGTCGCTGGTCGTCCGCCCTGACAGCACCCGGATCTCGAACCACGCGAACCAGGCGACGTACGCACCAGCCACGACCAGCAGCGCACCGCTGAGCCGCTCTATGACCGGGGTGGCGCTGCGCAACCGGTGGACCAGCGAGCCGCGAGCCAGCGCGACCGCCACCGCCAGCACGGTAACCACCGAGCCCATGCCGAGTGCGTAGACGACGAACGTCAGCAGCACCCCGGCCGTGTCGCCGGTGCGCGCAGCGGTACCCGTCACGGCGAGGAACGGTCCGACCGTGCACGACAGCGAAGCCGCCGCGAACGCCACGCCGTACAGCGCCTGCGAGCCCAGCGAGCTGCCGGGCGCGCTCCCGATGCGGCCGAAGAGCCGGATGCCCGGCAGGTGTCCGCCGCGCAGCAACCATGCGCCCAGCGCCAGCAGCACGACCCCGATGGCCAACGTGACGACGGGCAGGTAGCGCTCGATCGACAGGCTGAGCTGGGCGATGACGGCCCCAAAGGCACCGAACACGGCGACGAAGCCGGCGGTCATGGCCAGGCTGAACCGGACCGCGCGGATCACCTGTCCGCGGGCGCCCGGCGCGGTGCCGTCCGCGGATTGCGCGAGCAACAGCGTGAGGTACGCCGGGAGCAGTGCGAACCCGCAGGGGTTGACCGCAGCCACCGCTCCGGCCACCAGGGCCAGCGCGAGCGGCAACTCGACGGAACCCACGATCAGCTCAGCAGCGCGCGCGCCGCGTTCTCGAACTCCTCGCCGCTCATCGTCCCCTGCACGACCTCGACGTCTCCGGCCGCGTCGATGAACGCGAACGCCGGTTGCTCGACGACGCCGAACCTGCTCCAGATCTGCCCGTCCGCGTCCACCACGTGGGTGACGTCGCCGAGGCCGGTGTCGGCGACGAACTTCTTCATGTCGGGTCGGTCACCACGGCCAGGGATACCGAGCACCTGGACGTCGGTCCCCAGCTGCGCCGCCACCTTGGCGATCTCGGGTGCTTCCGCACGGCAAATCGTGCACCAGGGCGCCCAGAACCACAGCACGGTGGGTTGTCCGGACAGGCTGGCGAAGTCGAACGCGGCCCCGTCGAGGGTGGTCGCCGTCAGCGTGGGTTGCTGGCTCGATTGCGATGCCGGGGGAGCGGGCTGTTGGCTGGACGACTCGGTCGATGCCCCGGCGCCGCAGGCCGTCATGAGGAACATGACCGCGAGGGCCAGGACGAGTCGTCGGCGAACAGTCATGCGTCCTCCAAAGGGATGGGCTCACCTGGGTAACCCGGTGGGCGCCACCATTCGTTCCCGCCACGCTGGACCACACGACGAAACCAGACCAGCATGCCAGCCATGAGCTGCACTCCCCGACACGTCACCGTCCTCGCCGAGCCCGACCGGCGCCCGGTCGACGAGGCACGCAGCGGCCAGCGGGCGTTCTGCGAGCTGATGACGGCGCGGCGGACGATCCGCGACTTCTCCACGCGGCCGGTTCCCTTCGACCTGGTCGAGACGGCGATTCGGGTCGCTTCGACCGCTCCCAGCGGCGCGCACGTGCAGCCGTGGCGCTTCGTCGTGGTCTCCGATCCGCTGCGCAAACGGCGCCTGCGGGAGGCGGCGGAGGAGGAGGAGCGGGCGTTCTACGCCGACCGCGCGTCCGCGGAGTGGCTGGACGCGCTCGAGCCGCTAGGCACCGACTGGCGTAAGCCGTTCCTCGAAGAGGCGCCGTACGTGATCGTGGTGATGGAGGTGCACAAGGGACCGAGCAGCCCGAAGCCCTACTACGTCAAGGAGTCGGTCGGCATCGCCGTCGGCTTCCTGCTCGCCGCGTTGCACCATGCGGGTCTGGCCACGTTGCCGCACACCCCCAGCCCGATGCGGTTCATCAACGAGATCCTGGACCGGCCGCGTGAAGAACGCCCCTTCGTCGTGGTGCCCGTCGGATACCCGGCGGACGGTGCGCGGGTGCCCGACCTGCGCCGCAAGCCGCTTGCGGACGTGCTGGTACGGCTCGGCTGAACGCGCGCCCGTCAGGGTGCGGGGCGGCCGGCAATGAGTACGGCGTACCCGATCAGGCCGGCGTCGACGGCTCGGGCGGCTTGACCGGTCAGCTCCAGCGCGCGACCGAAGTCGATGTCCGCCAACGCCGGTGCGGACCCTGCCACCAGCCGCAACGTGGTCAGTCGGGCGTGGATCTGGTCGACCATCGTGGCCAGCGCATCGTCATGCCGCTCCTGCACTAGGACGTCGAGGCCGGCGTTGGTGAGGATGGCGGCGTACTCCTCCAGCGGTCGGGCGTCGGCCAGACAGGCCACCCACCCGGAGATGCCGGCCAGCTCCGGCGGTAGGCCGCCCGCGACGACGGTGACATCGCTGAGACCGAGTCGGCCGCCGGGCCGCAACACGCGGGCGAGCTCCCGCGCTGCGGTGATCTTGTCGGGGAAGGTGCAAAAGGCGCACTCGCAGACGACCGCGTCGACGCTGGCGTCCCCGAACGGCAACCGCTCGGCGTCACCGACGTGGAAGGTGACCCGGTCGCCGAGGCCCGCGTCGGCCGCGGTCGCGGTGGCCCGGCGTACGGAGGCG
>JBBSMJ010000257.1:0-2803 GCA_038233235.1 Actinomycetes bacterium
CATGTTGCGCACCATGGAGCGGCCCACGAACGCGACTCGCCGGCCGTGCTCGTGGGCCGCGTCGAGCACCTGCTGGACGCGATGCACGTGGCTGGCGAAGCAGGCCACGATGACCCGCTTGCGCGCGCCGGCGAAGACCTGGCCGAGGACGGGCGCGATGGCCCGCTCGCTGGTCACGAACCCCGGCACCTCGGCGTTGGTCGAGTCCGACAGCAGCAGGTCGACCCCTTCCCGACCCAGCCGGGCGAAGCCGCCCAGGTCGGTGAGCCGGCCGTCGAGGGGCAGCTGGTCCATCTTGAAGTCACCGGTGTGCAGGACAAGTCCGGCCGACGTACGGATCGCCACGGCGAGCGCGTCCGGGATGGAGTGGTTGACGGAGAGGAACTCGCACTCGAACGGACCGAGCCGTTCGCGCTGCCCTTCTCGTACCTCCAGGGTGTACGGCTTGATGCGGTGCTCGGCGAGTTTGCTCTCTATGAGCGCCAAGGTGAGCCGGGAACCGATGAGGGGGATGTCGCCGCGCTGCCGCAGCAGGTACGGGACGGCTCCCACGTGGTCCTCGTGCCCGTGGGTGAGTACGACGGCCTCGACGTCGCCGAGCCGGTCGGCGAGTGAGGAGAAGTCGGGGAGGATGAGGTCGACGCCGGGCTGGTCGGGCTCGGGGAACAGCACCCCGCAGTCGACGACGAGGAGCCGGCCGGCGTGCTCGAAGACGGTCATGTTGCGGCCGATCTCGCCGAGACCACCGAGCGCGACGACGCGCAGTCCGCCAGCGGGCAGCGGCGGCGGGGGCCCGAGTTCTGGGTGGGGGTGGCTCATCAGGCGGCGGCCTGCTGGATCGCCACATCGCCGGCCGTCAGGTCCGCGCGCAGCCGGTTCACCTCCTCGTCGGTGGCGTCGCACAGCGGCGGTCGCACCCGGCCGCCTGGCAGCCCCTGGAGCTGCAGCGCCGCCTTGGTCAAGATGACGCCCTGGGTGCGGAACATCCCGGTGTAGACCGGCAGCAGGCCCTGGTGCAGCGCCGTCGCGCGCGCCACATCGCCGCTATCCCACGCCTGGACGAGCTCGCGGAGTCGCGTTGCGACCACGTGACCGACCACGCTGACGAACCCGGTGGCGCCGACGGAGAGCAGTGGCAGGTTGAGCAGGTCGGTGCCGGAGTAGTAGGCGAGGTCGGTGCGGGCCAGCACTTCACTCGCCGCAGCCAGGTCGTCCTTGGCGTCCTTGACCGCCACGATCCGCTCGTGCTCCGCGAGCCGCAGGAGGGTCTCGGTGGCGATGGGTGTGCCGGTGCGTCCGGGGATGTCGTAGAGCATGACCGGTAGGCCGGTGGCGTCCGCGGCGGCGCTGAAGTGGCGCTGCAGGCCGGACTGCGGCGGCTTGCTGTAGTAGGGGGTGACGACCAGCAGCCCGTGCGCCCCGGCCTTCTCGGCGGCGCGGGCCAGCTCGAGGGTGTGCTGGGTGTCGTTGGTGCCGACGCCGGCCACCACCCGCGCCCGATCACCGACCGCCTCGACCACCGCGCGGAGCAGGCGGTCCTTCTCCTCGTCGCTCGTCGTGGGCGACTCCCCCGTCGTGCCGTTGATGATCAGACCGTCGTTGCCGGTGTCGACGAGGTGGGTGGCGAGTCGTTGGGCGCCGTCCACGTCGAGGCCGTCGTCCTCGCCGAAGGGGGTCACCATCGCGGTGAGGACACGCCCGAAGGGGGCTCGGGTCGCGGGGGCGGTATCGGCCGAGAGGGCGTTGGTCATGCGGTCACGCTACCGCCGACGCCGGCCCGACCGGCTGCGGTCCGCGCCCGCGCGCCCACTCGGTGCGTTGGACCTCGGGTGGCGAGGCCCCGCCGCTGCCCGCTCGGGGGTTCGGGCAGCGAGCGGGGCCCCGTGGGGCGAATCCTGGCACACCGCTGGGCGGCGCGCTGCCCGATCACCACACTTCTCCTGAACAAGTGGTCGTGTCGCTTGCACGAGGGCTGGTGCAACCGCCCAGTCAGGGTGCGACGCGGCCGTTGGCGTCGAAAGCGGCGTGGGTCAGCGGCATGACTCCGGCCCACTCCTCTTCCATCCGCTCGGCGACCATCTCGATCTCCCGCTGCGGGAAGGAGGCGAACTGGGCGTTGTCCCGTCGGGTGCGCAGCGAGAGGAAGTTCATCAGCGCGCGCGCGTTCATGGTCGCGTACATCGACGAGTACGTGCACACGGGCAGCACCCCGCGAGCGACCTCTCGGGCCACGCCAGCCTCGAGCATCTCCCGATAGGCGGCGTACGCCTCCAGGCAGGCCCGGCGCGTGGCCTGGGCCACCGTCTTGTGCTGGCCGGGGCTGCCCTCGACGAAGCGGTAGGCCCCGGGCTTGCCCTCCTGGACCAGGCGCCGGTCCTCGCCCGGCACGTAAAAGACCGGCCGCAGCTCCCGGTAGCGGCCGCTCTCCTCGTTGTAGGACGCGACCCGGTGCCGCATCAGCTCGCGGAAGACGAAGATCGGTGCCTGCACGTAGAACGTCAGGGTGGAGTGCTCGAACGGGGAGCCGTGCCGGTCGCGGAGCAAGTAGTTGATCAGCCCGGTCGACCGGGTGGGGTCGGCGTGCACGTCCTCCAACGACTGCTCGCCCTTGGTCGACACGCGGGCGGCGAAGAGCACGTCGGAGTCCGCCGCGCTCGACTTCACCAGCTCGACGGTCACGTCGCTCCGGAACTGGGCTTCCGCCCCGGCGTCGATCATCTCGAATGACTCCATCCGGCCCGGGTACCTGGCGTTCGCGGTCAACCTAGCGACGACAGCTCGCGGCGGGCGTGCTTAGCCCACA
>JBBSMJ010000258.1:0-2791 GCA_038233235.1 Actinomycetes bacterium
CCAGCAGGGTCGTGAAGGTCGGGTTGCCGCGGTCGGGCGCTGCCAGGTCTGCGCGCAGCAGGTGACTCGCGACAGGCACCACGACCGCCGCCGTAACGGCGATTCCGGCGAGGACGGCGGGCCGCAGCCGCAGCAGCGGGATGGCCAGCACGAAGAGGACGGCGTAGTAGGCCAGGATGACCGCGACGCCGGAGTCTGCGTAGCCCAGGGCCAAGCCGATGGCACCGATCAGCAGGGCGCGGACGGCCAGCGCGGCCGCGGCACCCGGCCACTTCGCACGCTGCAGCGGCCGCTGCCCTCCGCTCGCCAACGCGAGCCCGACACCGGCGAGGACAGCAAAGGCTGCGGCGGACCGGCCGCTCGCGACGAGGTACGCCGTCGACGTACCGCCGTCCGGGTCGACGCCCGGCAGCACGTGCACGGCCATCATGCCGAGAAGTGCCAGCCCCCTGGTGGCGTCGACCCCCGTCAGCCGGGTCGCTCGCGGCCGCACATCGGCGGCAGCCGGCTCGGTGGCGGTGTCGTACTGCACCTGCCCAGTGTCGCCCCCCCGAGTTCGCTCCGCATGGCCCGCCGCCTCCCGGCCGGCCCCTCCCCTTGGAGCGTGGGGTCGGCCGAGTGGCGGGTGGACGGTGCGGCCGGGACCATGCAATCAGCGGGCGCCACCTGGCACCGCGAGACACCGCGAGACACCGCGGAGAGGGAGGTCGTCGTGCAGGTCGCCGTGATCGGCGGTACCGGACGCACCGGTCAGCAGGTGATCGCGGAGGCGCTGCGCCGCGGGTGGCAGGTGGGCGCGCTGGTGCGCGACCCGGCCAAGGCGCCGGCTGACTGGCAGGGCCGGGTGGCGATGGTCGTCGGCGACGCGCGGGATCCGCACCGCCTCGCCGAGGTCGTCCGGGGGGCGGACGCGGTGATCTCGACCCTCGGTCCGGCGGGGGACGGATCCGGACGGGGGCTGCACGCCGCCGTGGCGCCCGTCCTGGTCGGTGCCATGCGTCAAGCCGGCGTACGCCGACTCGTCGCCGTGTGGGGCGCGGGCGTGGACCTTCCCGGTGATGCGAAGACGCCGGTGCACCGGCTGATCTCCGCACTCGCTCACCGGTTGGGCAGGGGCGCGGTCCAGGACAAGGAGTCCGAGTACGCAGCGGTGCGAGATGCCGACCTCGACTGGACCGGAGTGCGCCCGCCGCGACTGACCGACGGACCGGCAACCGGCGCCGTACGCAGTGATGCACAGCGACCCGTGGGCATCACCTGCAGCAGAGCGGACGTCGCGCGGTTCGTGCTCGACGAGGTGGAACAGGCCAGATACGTCCGGCAGGCGCCGTTCGTGGCGGCCTGAGCGGCGAAGCCGGTTCAGCGGAGGCGGGCCATCCCGCGCAAATGCGGCCGGCACAGCGGGACACTCTGCGCCAGCGGAAAGGCGGAGACGGCGGCATCGTCGAACCCGGCTCCGCGGACGGCGGCGCGGATGTCCCGGTTGGGATGGCACCCACCCGCCAGCCTTTTCCACAGTGGCTCCAGTCGGTCCTGGATGCCGGCCAGCCGCGAGCCGTCGGTGGCGCGGACGTGTTCCAAGAGCAACAACCGGCCCTGTGGGCGGAGCACCCGTCGTGCTTCGGCCAGCGCACGCGACACATCCGTCACGCTGCACAACACAAAGGCGCAGAGCACGGTGTCGACACTGTCGTCGCGCAGCGGCAGCGCCTCAGCGGTCCCGGACAACAGGCGAACGGGTATACCCCGTGTCCCCAACCGGAGCAGCCGCGGCGAGGCGCGTCGGTTCATCGACGGGCTGGGTTCGACGGCGACTACTGCCTCTACTGCTGCCGGCAGGTGGTCCAGGTCGTGGCCGGGGCCGAGCCCGACGATCAGCAGCCGTCCGCTCGCCGGCGCCAGGACTTCTTCGCGCAGCTCGCCGATCAGGCCCCGCTCGCCGAAGGCGGCGAGGGCGGCGTACACCCGAGTGAAGACCGGATGGTCGTGCCGCACTCCCACCGTCCCATTCTCGCCACCCCCCGGAGTCGCCGTAGCCCCCTCTCCCCGCCCCCTGCGCCCCCCGCCTCCTCGCCCTCTCCCCGCCTCCCCGTTGGGTGAAGGGTCCCTTCACTCGAACCTATTGGATGAAGGGTCCCTTCACTCGAATGACGGGGGGCGCAATCGCGACGTGTGGACGACGGCGCCGTCCACAGATCGACCGCCAGCGCCTCGAATTGTCCGCAGCGGGTCGAAGCTGGCTAAATGCCCCGACGTAAGCATCTAGACACAGCGGCAGTAGACGCTTTCATCGCTTCGCGGAACGGTGTGGTGACCACCCGGGAGCTCGACCGCTTGGGGGTGCCACGGTCCACCGTTGCGTACCGCACACGAGCTCAGGGCCCTTGGCAACGCCTGCTCCCAGGCGTAGTGCTGACCTTCACGGGTCCGGTGCGGTGGGTGCAGCGTCTGACCGCGGCCCTGCGGTACGCCGGTGCGGGCGCCATGCTGACGGGAGTCTCGGCGCTCCGCCGCTACGGGCTGCGGCACCTGCCGGTGACCAACGAGGTGCACGTACTCGTCCCGCATCGTCGACGCCGAGCGTCCACCGCCTTCGTCATCATCGAACGCACGACCCGGCTGCCGGATCACCGCACGAACGATGGCCTTCCCTGCGCGCCGATCGAACGCGCGGCCATGGACGCAGCTCGACGGCTGACCGATCTCGACACCGTACGCGCCATGATCGCGGAGGTCGTACAGAGCGGACGCAGCACTGTCAGCGCGCTCTCCCGCGAGTTGCGTGAAGGTC
>JBBSMJ010000259.1:0-2784 GCA_038233235.1 Actinomycetes bacterium
GTCCTGCGACGTACGCTCCGACTGTCTCGAGTACGCCCTCCTGCACGACGAGCGCTTCGGGATCTGGGGCGGGCTCTCCGAGCGCGAACGCCGCCGGTTACGTCGCCGCGCCGGTTGACCTGCCCCGCCGGTTGACCTGCCCCGCCGGTTGACCTGCCGCGCCGGTTGGCCTGCCGCGCTCAGTCGTCGTCCCCGTACCGGTCGGCGTAGTGCGGGTCGACCGTCTCCGGATCGACGCCGAGGTGATCTGCAAGTTGCTCGACCACCACGTCGTGCACGAGCAACGCCAGCTCCCGGTCGCCGCCTGCTCTGGCCTCCACCGGCCGGCGGAAGACGACGATGCGCGGCGCCAGCCCGCGGCCGGCGCGTAGCAGCCTGGCAAGGGGCACGGCGTTCCCGGCGTCTTCGACAGCCTCCAGGGAGGGGACCTCCTCCACGGCCAGCTCGACCTCGGCCAACTCCTGCCCCCACCGTTCTTCGAGGCGCTCCGCCGCGTCCAGGACGTGATCGGCGAAACGCATCGCGCGGCTGCGGGTCAGGGGCAGGTTCACCGGCGCCAGCGGGCCGCGCAGCCCTCGACCGTGGCGGTCGCGCCGACGTACGGAAGGCGACGGAGGCACCGCCCGAGCGTAGCCGCGCCCAGACCAGTAGTGGGCTCACGGTGGCGCCAGCGAGGTCACCTGCCGGGGCTGGCGCCGCGCAAGGTGCAGCGACACACCCTCTGCTGAGGGCGGCAATCGCGGTCCGTGGACCGTCCGGCCGATACGTTTCGCGATCGTGAGCCCGCTCCGTCGCTGCTCGCGCGCCGCATGTGGTCAACCGGCCGTCGCGACGCTCACCTATGTGTACGCCGACTCCACCGCCGTGCTCGGCCCGCTGGCCACCTACGCCGAGCCACACTGCTACGACTTGTGCGCCCCACACTCCGGTCGGCTCACCGCTCCACGGGGGTGGGAGATCCTCCGGCTGGCCCCAGACGCCGATGCAGCCGCCCCGAGCAGCGACGACCTGGAGGCGCTGGCCAACGCCGTCCGCGAGGCGGCGCGCCCCGCTCCACCGCCGCCGGACCCGGGCGGCGCCGGTCGCCGCGGGCACCTACGGGTGTTGCGTTCGCCGGAGGCCTGAGGCCCGCCCTCGGCTCTGCGGCTGCACATCACCCGCGCGTCCGCACTTAGGTAGCGCGCGGTCTGTGCCGATACCTCCACAGGCGTTCAGGCACCGGCCGCCCTTCCCCTGGTATCGGTTCCCGGGCGCGCCCGCGCCCGACGACCGGCACTCACGTCGCCGACCTGGGAGCGTCTCTTGCCCCGCCGTTCCAACTCGTCGTCCGCCCGGCGTATCCCGCTCGGCTCGCTGACCCAACCCGGCGCCAAGCCGGACCGGGGCTGCGACGCGTGCGGCAGTCAGCGGGTGACGCACATCGCCATAGAGCTCACCGACGGTTCGACCGTCGACTTCGCGTCCTGCCATGAGTGTGAGCACCGCAGATGGGTCGAGGAAGGCACAGCGCTGCCCGTGGAGAGGGTGCTGGACAAGGCACGCAAAGACTAGCCCGCCGCTGTGCCGGTAGCGGGGAGGGCCCAGCCGGGCCGGTAAGCTCAGCCGGCAACCGGCGCCCCGCGGGGCGACCCGAAGGGACGTGAGCAGGGACTCAGTGAGCGCCACTGCCGACCTCGGCCGGATTGTCAAGGCCTACGACATCCGTGGTCTCGTCCCCACCGAGATCGATGATGCCGTGGCCGCCGCCGTGGGCGCCGCGTTCGCCCGGCTGACGGCCGACACCGAAGCCGTCCTCGGCCACGACATGCGCGATTCCTCCCCGTCCCTCGCCGCCGCTTTTGCTGCTGGCGTCACGTCGCAGGGCGCTGACGTCGTCCACATCGGCTTGGCCTCCACCGACGAGCTGTACTTCGCCAGCGGCCACCTGGCCATGCCCGGAGCGATGATCACCGCCAGCCACAATCCCGCCGGTTACAACGGGATCAAGTTGTGCCGAGCGGGCGCCGCGCCGATCGGGCGGGAGTCGGGCCTGCTGGAGATCCGGGCGCTCGCCGAGCGCGGCGTACCTCGAAGGATCGGTCCAGTCGGACGAGTGCACGAGCGCGACCTCCTTCCCGCGTACGCCGCCCACCTGAGGGGACTGGTCGACCTCTCCGGGATGCGCCGCCGCACCGTCGTCGTCGACGCCGGCAACGGCATGGCCGGACATACCGTGCCCGCGGTGTTCGACGGGCTGCCGCTCGAGCTGGTGCCGCTCTACTTCGAGCTGGACGGCAACTTCCCTCACCACGAGGCCAACCCCATCGAGCCGGCCAACCTGCGCGATCTGCAGGCCGCGGTCCGCCGCCACGGTGCGGACGTCGGCTTCGCCTTCGACGGCGACGCCGACCGGTGCTTCGTCGTGGACGAGCGGGGGAAGAACGTCTCCCCGTCGACGCTGACGGCGCTTATCGCCGTACGCGAGCTCGCTCGCGAACCCGGCGCGCGGATCCTGCACAACCTCATCACCTCGCGGGCGGTGCCGGAGATCGTCCGTGAATACGGGGGGACCCCGATCCGCACCCGGGTCGGGCACTCCTACATCAAGGCCACGATGGCCGAGACCGATGCGATATTCGGCGGAGAGCACTCCGGTCACTTCTACTTCCGTGACTTCTGGCGCGCCGATTCCGGCCTGCTCGCTGCCCTGCACGTCCTCGCCGCGATGGGCTGCCAGGATGGGCCACTGTCCGCGCTGCTGGCCGAGTTCGACCGCTACACCGCCTCGGGAGAGATCAACAGCAC
>JBBSMJ010000260.1:0-2775 GCA_038233235.1 Actinomycetes bacterium
GCGCCTCGCCGCGGGGCAGCCCCGCCCGGGCCAGCACGGTGTGCAGCACCTGCCCCGCCATCCGCCCCAGCGCGGCGTCGCCGTGGTGGCGGTGCACTCGCCGGCCGAGGTCGACCTGGGCCAGCCCGTTCAAACCGACGAGCGCGAGCAGGTCGACGAGCAAGCCGATCTCCACGCCGTACCCGGACACGAAGGGCACGCGCTCCAGAACAGCCCGCCGGCCGGCGTACTCACCGGAGAGCGGCTGGACGAAACCGGCGAGCTCCGGCCAGAACCGGTTCAGCAGCGGCCGGGCGACCAGCTCGGTAACCCTCCCGCCCCCGGTGGGGCTCACTCCGTCGGCGGTGGCGAGGGGGCGATCGTAGGTGGCCTTGACGTAGTGGACGGTCGGGTCCTCGAGGAGCGGTCCGAGCAGTCCGCTGACGAAGCGGGCGGAGAACTGCTCGAGGTCGGCGTCGACGTAGACGACGATGTCGCCGGTGGTGGCGTACAGCGCCTTCCACAGCACCTCGCCCTTGCCGGGTACGAACGCCGGGCCCGGTAGCACGTCGTCGATGTGTACGACGCGGGCGCCAGCTGCGGCGGCGACGGCAGCCGTTGCGTCGGTCGAGGCGGAGTCCATGACGATCAGCTCGTCGACGAGGGCAACCCGGTCGACCAGCTCGCGGCGGATGGTCGCCACGATGGCTCCCACCGTGGCTTCCTCGTTGAGCGCCGGCAACACGACGCTGATCCGGCTGCCGGTCACCGCTTTGCGGTCCCGCAGCTCCTGTGCAGACCAGCGGCTCCCGGCGTAAGTCCGTCGGTCGAACCAGGTATGGACGTCGGTGCGCATCAGTGAGCCTCCTCCCGAACGAGCCCGGCTGGCCGTCCTACCCATCCCGGCGTGACATAACGACGTTGGGCCGATGGTCGAGGTGACCCGAGGGAAGCGTGGCTCCCGCCAGCGGCGCGCAGGTGAGCACCGGGTGAAGGTTCGGGTCGCGTAGACGCAGTGTTACTCCAAGTAGAACCACCATGTCTCTCTGTGACAGCTCCCCGGCTACCTCTTCCGTCAGCGGGTCGTCAGCCAGCACGCCGAACCGGCCGGGAACGCCTGGCCGTGACACAATGCTCAACAGACAGGTCGCGTCCAGGAAGCCGGGCCTGGTGGATGTCGTGGGCCGGCAGAGAAGATATCGGCGCCGCTCGTCCCCAGCGGGTGCGGCCAGTCGGCGTGGTCCGCCCGGTCCTGACCAGTCAGTCGAAGCCTCCGCCGCGCCTGCACTCCGCGCGGTGGCGTCCGAGAGGGAGTCCGTGCCGCCAGCCAGGTCTCGAACTACGCCTGCCACCGCCGCCGAGCCCGCCGCAGGGGAAGGGAATACGTCGGCGAGCGCGTCGACTGTCCGTACGGCATCGTCCAATGGGGCCGCGAAGAAGCCCGAGACGCAGCGAGCCAAGACTGCCGCATCAGCAGCGAAGGCCAAGCCGACCGCGAAGAAGAGCGCGGCGAAGGCGACTCCGGCCAAGGCAGCACCGAAGACCACCCCGGCCAAGGCAGCGACGAAGACGACCCCCGCCAAGGCAGCACCGAAGACCACCCCGGCCAAGGCCACGAAAGCTGGCAAGGCCAGCGCCGGGCATCCCGAGGGGGCGAAGGATGCTGGCGCCGTTCCCGCGTCGCCAGTTGCCGCGACCTCCGGTGACGTAGCCGCTGAGGCAGCTGGCGTGGCGACTATCAAGGACGGCGCCGCGGGCGCTGGCTCGACGGCAGCGTCCGACGGGGACAAGTCGGCGGACGCCTCCGGTGAGGATGACACCGAAGGGTTCGTGCTGAGCGACGTGGACGATGCCGACGAGCCGGTCCAACAGGTCGCGGCTGCCGGTGCCACCGCCGACCCGGTGAAGGACTATCTCAAACAGATCGGCAAGGTGCCCCTGCTTAACGCCGAGCAGGAGGTGGAGCTGGCCAAGCGCATCGAGGCGGGGCTGTTCGCGGAGGAACAGCTCAGTTCCGGGGACAAGCGCATAGCGAAGATGCGCCGCGAGCTGCAGCTCATCGCCGCTGACGGCCGCAGAGCCAAGAACCACCTGCTCGAGGCCAATCTGCGGCTCGTGGTATCTCTCGCCAAGCGTTACACCGGGCGCGGCATGCTCTTCCTGGACCTCATCCAGGAGGGCAACCTCGGCCTGATCCGCGCTGTGGAGAAGTTCGACTACACCAAGGGCTACAAGTTCTCGACGTACGCGACGTGGTGGATCCGGCAGGCGATCACCAGGGCAATGGCGGATCAGGCCCGCACGATTCGCATCCCCGTCCACATGGTCGAGGTCATCAACAAGCTGGCCCGGGTGCAGCGCCAGTTGCTTCAGGACCTGGGAAGGGAGCCCTCGCCGGAGGAGCTGGCGCGGGAGCTGGACATGACCGCCGAGAAGGTCGTCGAAGTCCAGAAGTACGGCCGCGAACCGATCTCCCTGCACACGCCGCTCGGTGAGGAGGGCGACAGCGAGTTCGGTGACCTGATCGAGGACTCCGAGGCAGTGGTGCCGGCGGACGCGGTGAGCTTCACCCTGCTCCAGGAGCAGCTGCACTCAGTGCTCGACACGCTGTCCGAGCGTGAGGCAGGTGTTGTCTCGATGCGCTTCGGGCTCACCGACGGTCAACCCAAGACGCTGGACGAGATCGGGAAGGTCTACGGCGTCACCCGGGAGCGAATCCGACAGATCGAGTCGAAGACGATGTCGAAGCTGCGCCACCCGTCCCGCTCTCAGGTGCTGCGCGACTACCTCGACTGA
>JBBSMJ010000261.1:0-2746 GCA_038233235.1 Actinomycetes bacterium
GAGGCGGAGGAACTGGCCGTTCTCGACGTACTCCTCGACGGTGTCCTCGCCGGTGCCGGGCGGCAGCCCGACGGGTGAGTGCACCTGTGCGTCGAACAGGAACGCGCCGCGCTCGCCGAGGGCATCTTCGGCGTCAACGATGCCGCTGGACTCCTCGTCGGTGGTGAGGAACTGCGAACCGCCGGGGGAGAAGCGCTCGGGATCGAACTCGGCGACCACGCCGGTGGCTCCGTCAGCGATCCGGTAGGCCACGATGCGGGCGAGCACCTCGTCGCTTCCCGGGTCCTCTTGAATGAGCATGTTGCCGTACCGGTCGATGTCCATGTTGTCCGGCTTCTGCAGGGTGATGTCCTCTGTGCCGTCGAGCACCAAGGTGAGGGTTCCGCCGGCCTTCGGCCTCTCGATGTCGTCGAATCGGATCCGCCACAGCCCCCCACCGCCACCGGCACCCGTGCCCTCGCCGCCGTCGGTGGTGAGGAAGTAGTAGTCGTTGGGGTTATTGGGGTCGAACGCACCGTCTTCCACCCGGTTGAACTGCATGACCTTCTCGTTCAGACCCTCGGCCTCCTGCGCGGCGCCGGACTGGTACCACCGGATGTCCTGCAGACCGAAGCGGACCGGTTCGCCCTTGTCGTTCGCGGCACGGAAGGCTGCGTCGGTGGTGATGCCGGGAACCTTGACGGCGTGGTTACGGCCGCCGGTCAAGCCGGCCTGGTTCGCCCAGGTTCCGAAACGGCGCTTCGTCCCGACGTAGACGGTGACGGTGCCAGGGTCCGCGTCGTCGTTGCCCATCACCACAGTGCGGTCGGAGCTGTTGTGGGCGACCAGCGCGTTCTCCCACGACTGCAGCCCCAGCTTGGGCAACTGGATCGCTTGTCCGAAGCGGTTCACTCCGAACACCCGGCCCTCCACGCCGATCTCCTCGCCGGCGAAGTAGAACCGGCTGCGTGCGCCCCGACCGGTCTCGGCGTTCCAGAGCTGGCCGGGCTGGGTCAACGCCCCCGAGCAGAACCGCTGGTAGGCCTGCGTATGCGTGCCTGGGGCGGCGCCGTTCGGGGCACCAGCCCGTGCGCCGTACCGCTGCCTGCGCGGCTTCTCATAGTCGTAGAAGCCGACCATCGGGTCCAGCAAGTCCGAGCCACGCTCCACCGTGCCGGTGGCTGGATCGATCACCAGCTCGGACACGAACGCGCCACGTTCGCCATGCCGACGCTCGATGCCCTGATCTGCGCGAAGCTCGTGGTTGACGTAGGCGACCGCCTTGCCGCCTCGACCGGCCTGAGCGCCGATCCCGTCGGGGATGCCCACCAGCTCATAGCCGTTGTCGGCGGCACCCTCGTCACCGACCGTCAGCAGCGACGTGACCGTCACGCCGTCGGCGACCGGCAGCACGTACGGGCCTGTCGTCGTGTTTGGGCCGGTCGCAGTCGTGCCCTTGCCGCGTGCCCGGATCGGCAACCGGACGACCTGCGGGTCGTGGTCGCTGGCCTGGTCGGCGAACTCGGCGTTGGTGTGCACGATGTCGTACTCGTACGTCGTGCCCGCCAGTGCGGGGCTGAGCAGGATGTGGTCGAGCACCTGCGAGTTGCCGTCGAAGATGAAGGTGTAGCGCTCGTCGCGGGGCAGCGTCCGGGGCAGGTCCGTCAGTCCCTCGTCGACCAGCTGCTGCACGGGCGGGGAGAACTCGAAGTCGTTGAGGTCGCCTCCCACCACCAGCGGCGCGTCCGACTGCACCCCGAGCAGGTCGTTGACGAAGCCGGCGACGGCCGCGGCCTGACCGTTGCGCTGGTCCCGGGAGTTCTGCACCGGTGGCTGGAACCGGCCGAACAGCGGGTCGTCGCCGCCCTTGCTGTTCCAGTGGTTGGCCACCACGAACACCGTCCTGCCGCGGAAAGTGAACTCTCCCGCCAACGGCTTGCGGCTGTCCTCGAAGGAGGGGTTGTTGGGGTCGATGCGTCCGGGGCTGATGGACAGCTGAGCCTTCCCGGAGCTGCCCACCTCCTCGACGGCAACCGGGGTGGTCGCGTCACCGCCCGGCCGGTCGACGAACTTCAAGGAGCCGACGTCGGTGCGGAAGAGGAACCCGACGCGGATGTTGCCGCCCGGCTCCCCGCCGTCCTGGTCGTCGGCGGGGTCGATGTCGCGCCAGTCGTACGGCGGTCCGCCCGCGGTGACGATGGCATCGACCAGGCGCCGCCAGGTCTGGTCGGCGTCTACGATCGCGGTGTTGTTCGACCCGTCGTTGTCCTGTATTTCCTCGATGGTGAGGATGTCCGGCGCGGCTAGGTTCTCGACGATCTGCCGAGCGAGGGCGTCGAACTGCTCCTGCGGGTCGGACGGGTCGAGGTTCTCGACGTTGAACGACGCCACCGCGAGTTCGTTGCGCTCCTGCGCTTGGGTGCTCTCCCTGGTCAGACCGCCGTCGACAGCCGTCGGCGGTGAAGTGACGAGCAGCTTGAAGTTGCCGAAGGAGTAGTGCAGGGGACCGACAAGTGGGTCGGCGAAGGTGTCACGGACGTCGACTGCCGGCATGGATCCGAAGGGAATCAACCCGTCGTCGAGGATGACCCGCTCGGGGTTGAAGTCGTCGGGGCGGATCACGATGCCGCCGCGGGCGCTCCGTACCGAGGCGTACGCCCCCTGATCGCTGAGCACCGCGATCTCCCCGAAGCGGCTGGTCGGTCCGACCGCCACCGCGTCGTTGACCTGGACCAGCATGCCCTCGAGGGACTCGTAGAAGTCGATC
>JBBSMJ010000262.1:0-2744 GCA_038233235.1 Actinomycetes bacterium
ACTTCGGGTCCCTTGATGATGATGCCGAGTTGCGCGCCCCGCCCGGTGCCGACCAGCAGCGCGGTCGGCGTGGCCAAGCCGAGCGCGCAGGGGCAGGCGACGATAAGCACCGCGACCGCGGCGGTGAAGGCTGCGGTCAGGCCGCCGCCGATGGCGATCCAGACCACCAACGTGGCGAGGGCGAGCACGATGACGATCGGTACGAAGATTCCGGAGATCCGATCGGCGAGGCGCTGTACCGCGGCCTTGCCGCTCTGCGCGTCCTCGACGAGTCGAGCCATCTGCGCCAGCTGGGTGTCCGCGCCGACCCGAGTCGCGCGTACCATCAATCGGCCACCGGCGTTGACGGTGGCACCGACGATGCCGTCGCCGGACGCAACCTCGACCGGTACGGACTCCCCCGTCAGCATGCTCATGTCGATTGCGGAGGTGCCCTCTTCCACCACCCCGTCGGTCGCCACCTTCTCCCCCGGGCGCACCAGGAACAGGTCGCCCACAGCCAGCTGGTCGACGGGGATGCGCTCTTCGCGGCGACCGTTGGCGCCCTCTCTCAGGACGGCGACATCTCGCGCGCCCAACTCGAGCAGTGCGCGCAGCGCCGCACCCGCTCGGCGCTTCGAGCGGGCCTCGAAGTAGCGCCCGAGGAGGATGAACGTGGTGACGCCGGCGACCACCTCGAGGTAGATGTTCGCCGTACCGTCCATGCGGTTGATGGTCAACTCGAACTCGTGCGTCATACCCGGTTGGCCGGCGGTGCCGAAGACGAGGGCGTACACGGACCACGCGTACGCCGCGATGGTGCCCATCGAGATGAGCGTGTCCATCGTTGCGGTGGCGTGCTTGAGGTTGGTCCATGCAGCGCGGTGGAACGGCAACGCGCCCCAGAGCAACACCGGCGTGGTCAGCGCGAGCGCGACCCACTGCCAGTAGGTGAACTGCAACGCGGGGACCATCGCCATAGCGACGACCGGGACGGAGAGTACGGCGCTGACGAGCAACCGGCGGCGAATGCTGCGCGCCGGATCGTGGTCTGTCTCCAAGCCGCTACCGGCCTCCGCGCCTTCCAGTGCGCCGCTGCTGTGCGGCGGGGTCGGCAGTGTTGCGGTGTAGCCGGCCTTCTCCACGGTGGCGACGAGCTGGTCGCTGCCGATGCCGTCGGCGTAGCTCACCTTGGCTGTCTCGGTCGCGTAGTTGACCGTGGCGGTGACGCCCTCAAGCTTGTTGAGCCGCTTCTCGATGCGGTTGGCGCAGGAAGCGCACGTCATGCCGCCGATGGCGAGTTCGACCTGCCCGCCACCAGTCGCTGGCTGCGTCGTCCGGTCTGTGGCGGAACTCATCCGGCCACCTGATAGCCGGCTTCCTCGACCGCCGCGCGGACGGCGGAGTCGTCGACATCGGTGTCGCTGGTGACGGTGAGCCCGCCGGTGTCCAAGTCGACGTCGACGTCCTGGACACCCGCCACCTGGGTGACCTCCTCGGTCACTGCGCGCACGCAGTGACTGCAGGTCATGCCAACGACGGTGTAGGTGGAGGTGCTCATCTGTGGGGTCCTCGTCTCTCGTGGTCGGAATCTTCAGCAGGTGATGCTCGGCAGGTGGTCAGGAGCGGACGAGTCGGGCGATCGCCGCGGAGGCTTCCTTCACCTTGGCGTCGGCCTCCGGGCTTCCGGCCGGGCCGGCCTGGAGAACACAGTGGCTCATGTGCTCCTCCAGGAGACCCAGCGCGACCGACTGCAGCGCCTTGGTCATCGCGGAGACCTGGGTGAGGATGTCGATGCAGTACTGCTCCTCGTCGACCATCCGCTGCAGGCCGCGCGCTTGGCCCTCGATGCGACGCAGCCGCCGCAGGTAGTTGTCCTTGCGGTGGATGTAGCCGTGCTGTCCGACCTGCCCGTTGCTTTCCATGCCCCGCCCTTCGCCGTACGCTGCTGGGCTTCAACCGAATACCCCTCCACCGTATTCCAGATGCGACTTTGCTCGCTGGATGACGGTGCATAAAGGACCTATCGGGCGCGGCACGTACCAGCTGCCGAGCAAAGTACGCCGCAGCGAGCAAACTTCGGGGGCGGGCGGGGCGCTGAACGGGGCAGGCTGGCGGGGGCTGTGGACGGGGCGGGTGGAGGGGGCAGGGGCGGGGCTCAGAGCTGGCCTTTGGTGGAGGGGACGCCCTGGACTCGAGGGTCGAGCGCGACCGCAACGCGCAGGGCCCGGGCCACGGCCTTGAACTGCGCCTCCACCACGTGGTGCGCATCACGCCCCTCGATGACCCGCACGTGGAGGCACACCCGCGCCTCGGCGACGAAGGACTCCCAGACGTGCCGGGTGAGGGTGGTATCGAACGAGCCGATGTACGGCGGGAGGTCCGGCTCGACGTGCACAACGTAGGGCCGCCCGGACAGGTCGACCGCCGTTTGCACTAGACACTCGTCCAGGGGGACCAGCGCGTCCCCGAAGCGGCGGATCCCCGCCTTGTCCCCCAGCGCCTCGCGCAGCGCCTGGCCCAGCGCGAGCGAGGTGTCCTCGACGGTGTGGTGCGCGTCCACCTCGAGGTCGCCGCGGGTCCGCACCGTCAGGTCGAAGCCGGCGTGCTTGCCCAGTTGAGCGAGCATGTGGTCGAAGAACGGCACACCGGTGTCGACCTTCGCCGATCCGCCGCCGTCCAGGGCCAACTCGACGAGCACGTCCGACTCGGCGGTACGCCGCTCGACCTTCGCCTGGCGTGCCGTCATCCCAGAGTCTCCTTCA
>JBBSMJ010000263.1:0-2740 GCA_038233235.1 Actinomycetes bacterium
CGCGCCGACACCCTCGCCGACATCGCCCGGGACATTCTGGCGGCCGGTGGCTGGCGCGGACTTGCGTTGCCGCGCCGACGGCACCGGGCGCACCTGCTGGTCACCGTCGGCGCGGACACCTTGCTGGGCGTCACCGAGGAACCCGGGTGGCTGGCTGGCTACGGTCCTATCTCCGCCACCATGGCCCGCCGCATCGCCACCGACGCCACCTGGCGGCGGATCCTCACCGATCCGATGACCGGTTCCCTCCTCGACTATGGGCGCGCCGCGCACGATCCCGGCGCCGTCCTCGAAGGCCACGTCCTCACCCGCGACCAGACCTGCGTCAACCCGGTCTGCTCTACCCCGGCCTCCAGCTGCGACCTCGACCACACCATCCCGCACCCTGCCGGACCCACTGCCGCCCGCAACCTCGGCTGTCTGTGCCGACATACGCACCGCGCGAAGCAGGCGGGTTTCGAGCTCGTTCAGCCAGAGCCGGGCGTGTTTCGCTGGACCACTCCTACCGGCCGCACCTATACCCGACGGCCACCGGCGTTGGCGTCACCACGACCCGATCATCGCCACCGGGCTCGACCACCGGGCGCCAGCCGGATCAACACCCTCGGCTGGCGCCTGACCCACATGACGCGATCAGGCCCAGCCGTCAACGGCGGCGGAGTTCGGCCAGCAGCTGCTCGGCGCGGGGAGCGTGCAGCACGGAGAAGTGCGGGTTGATCCGTAGCGCTCGAGACAGCGAGCGACGTGCCGCATCGTCCTGTCCGAGAGCCGCCTCGATCACCCCGCGGTGGTAGGCGAACAGCGCACTCCGGGTGCCCAGGCGCGCAGCCGCTAGTGCATGCGGCAGTGCCTCCTTGTCGCGGCCGTTCACGTGCAGCGCCCACGCGTAAGCGTCCTCGACGTGCACGCTGCGGCGACGGTTCCACTCAGCGCGCGCGGCTTCGAGCGCCGGCGCCGGGCGGTTGTGGTCGGCGTCGTACAGTGCGAGTTCCAAGTCCACGTTGACGCCCTGGCTGCGAAAGAGCTCCTGCTCTGCGGCGACGACGGCGTACTGCCGTTCCGCCTCGGCGTCCCGCCCGCGAGAGGCGAGCAGGTCGGCGTACTCGATGACGTATGACGGCTGCGGCAGCCGCTCAACGACTGTTCGGTAGTCAGCCAATGCCCGCTCCACGTGACCGCGGGCGGCGGCGACCTTCGCCCGCCCGGCAAGCAGCGGGGTGAAGGAAGGGTCTCGACGCAAGCCGTCGGCGTAGTGACGGGCGGCCTTGCGCAGCTCACCGGAGTTCCAGGCCAGCTCCCCCAGGTAGTACGCGGCGTACGCCGCATCGGCGGGGTTGCCGGCGAGGTCGAGTGCTCGCCGCAACGCGTAGCGCGCCCCCTTCAGGTCACCGCGAAGCTCGTAGGAATAGGAGACGCGTGTGAAGGAGGCAACCCCCGGCTTGAGGTCGACCATCTCCTGCAGTGCGGCGAAGGCCTCCTGATAGCGGCCCAACTCGATGAGCGCATCGCTGCGCACGGCCAAGGCGGCGGCACTGTAAGGGTTGAGCTGCTCCGCCCGGCGAGCCAGCCGCTGGCCGGCCGCGAAGTCGTGACGGGCGACGGCCAACCCGGCCAGCCCGGTGACCGCCGCGGCGTTGTCGTCCGGCCGCTCCTCCAGCGACCGGCGCAGCGCCCCCTCGGCCTTCGCGTAGAAGGTGGGGTCTGCGGTGATCCTGGCCTGTTGGACGTACGCCGCCCCGAGTGCCGCCCAGCTGTCCCAGTCGCCCGGAAGTCGGCGCAACCGGACTTGGAGGGTGGTCACAGTCGCGGCAAGGTCGCCCTGTCCCGCCACCTCCGTCGGCCCGGTCGAGGCGCCGCGGGGCAGTTGCAGCGGCGAGTCGGTGAACGCCACGCCGGCCCCCAGCAACATGGCCAGCGCCAGGCCAAGAACCACGAGCGGCGCGAGCAGCCGGCGAGACAGCGTGCTCATCGCCGAGTCGGGCCGGGCTGGTCCGGCGTCGCCGCGGCCTGGCGATGTGCCCGCTGCCGCTCGCGCTGCTCCCTGGGATCGGGCCTGTCCCGGCCTGCCTGGTCCCGGTTGTCACGACCCGCCTTGTCACGGCCCGCCTTGTCACGGTCGTCACGGCCCGCCCTGTCCCGGCCCGCTTGGTCGCGCTTTCCCTGACCGGTCGCGTAGGCGAACACCACGACGTTGTCGCGGTAGTGGCCGGTTTCGTAGTCGAAGTTGCCTCCGCAGGTCACCAGGTGCAATGCGGGACGGCCGGTCGTGCGATAGACCCGGCGGGACGGAAAATCGTTCTTCGGGAACGACTCGATGCGGTCCACGCGGAACGTCACGCTAGTGCCGTCTGCTCGACGTACTCGCACCGGCGCGCCCCGCTCCAGGCTGGACAGTTCGTAGAAGACAGCCGGTCCGCTCGTCGAGTCGACGTGACCCACGATGACCGCCGCGCCCTCCGCGCCCGGGGCCGGGCCGTCCCGCCACCAGCCCACGTCTTCGTAGGACTCGGGTACTTCCAGTGAACGGTCAGGCTGTACCCGCAGGCCGATGAGCCGCCGACGAATGTCCAGCGTCGGTACGGCGATGCGCACCGGTGGTGCCACAGCCTTGCGCGCCTGCGCGATGTCCCGCTGCTGGCGAACCCGCTGCAGCTGGGCGGCACTGCGAACGGAGCGCGGTACGGCGGCGGGCCGGAGGACCGGCGTACGCCGCACGATGCCCATCCGGGTCGGATCCACC
>JBBSMJ010000264.1:0-2720 GCA_038233235.1 Actinomycetes bacterium
AACTGCACCCTCGGCGGGATGATCGGTAACAACTCCTGTGGGGCCACCGCGCAACGCACCGGCAAGGTGGTCGACAACGTCGTACGCCTGGACGTGCTCACCTATGACGGGCTGCGGATGTGGGTCGGCGCTACCTCCGACGAGGAGTACGCCGACATCGTGCGGGCCGGCGGGCGCCGCGGCGAGATCTACCGGCAGCTGCGCAGCATCGCCGAGCGCTACGCCGAGGAGATTCGCCGCCGCTTCCCCGACATCCCGCGCCGGGTCTCCGGCCTGAACCTGGACAGTCTGCTGCCGGAGAAGGGCTTCCACCTGGCGCAGGCGCTGGTGGGCAGCGAGGCGACCTGCGTCACCGTGCTGCGCGCCGAGCTCAGCCTCGTGCCGGTGGTGCCGGCGCGCAGTCTGGTGGTCCTCGGTTTCGACGACATCGGCAAGGCTGCCGACGCCGTACCGGCGATCCTGCCGCACGAGCCGATCGCGCTCGAGGGCATGGACCACCGGATCATCGACTTCCAGCAGCGCAAACACCTCAGCCCCGAAGCCCTGAAGCTGCTGCCGGAGGGGCCGGGCTACCTGCTCGTCCAGTTCGGCGGCGAGACCAGGGAGGACGCCGACCAGCAAGCGCGCGGGATGCTCGAAGCGCTGGAGCGCAGCGAGGACGGGCCGCGGGTCAGCTTCTTCGACGACGAGGAGCACGAGCAGCAGATCTGGCAGGTGCGCGAGTCCGGCCTCGGGGCGACCGCCCGGGTGCCGGGCATGAACGACACCTGGCCGGGGTGGGAGGACGCCGCGGTCCCCCCGGAACGGTTGGGTGACTACTTGCGCGACCTGCTGAAGCTCTACGACGAGTTCGGCTACGGCGAGGCGTCGGTCTACGGGCACTTCGGTCACGGCTGCGTGCACAGTCGGATCCCGTTCGACCTGACCAGCGCGGCCGGGGTGGCGACGTACCGGCGCTTCATGGAGCGGGCCGCCGACCTGGTCGTGTCCTACGGCGGCTCCTTCTCCGGGGAACACGGCGACGGCCAGCAGCGCGCGGAGCTGCTGCCGAAGATGTTCGGTGACGAGTTGGTCCGTGCCATGGGCCAGTTCAAGGCGGTCTTCGACCCGGACAACCGCATGAACCCGGGGAAGGTCGTCGCGCCGTACCGGCTGGACGAGAACCTGCGGCTGGGCGCCGGCTGGTCACCGGCGAGCCCGGAGACCTACTTCAAGTACCCGCACGACGAGGGCAGCTTCAGCCGGGCGGTGACGCGCTGCGTGGGGGTGGGCAAGTGCCGCCGCGAGGGCGGGGGGGTCATGTGCCCGTCGTACATGGTCACCAGGGAGGAGGAGCACTCCACCCGGGGCCGGGCCCGATTGCTCTTCGAGATGTTGGACGGACACGGCGACTCACCGGTGAGCGACGGCTGGCGCTCGACGGCCGTGCGCGATGCCCTCGACCTGTGCCTGGCCTGCAAGGGCTGCAAGACCGACTGCCCGGTCAACGTCGACATGGCGACGTACAAGGCGGAGTTCCTCGCCCACCACTACGCCGGCCGACTGCGTCCGGCCGCGCACTACTCGATGGGGTGGTTGCCGGTCTGGGCTCGGCTCGCCGCGCTGGCCCCCCGCACGGTCAACGCGCTGGCCGCCGCGCCCGGACTCACCCGCCTCGCCAAGGCGCTGGGCGGGGTGGCCAGGGAGCGGGACATCCCGGTCTTTGCCGGCGAGCGGTTCTCCGACTGGTACCGCCGGCGCGGGCCGCGGGGCAGCGGGGAACGCGGCGAGGTGCTGCTGTGGGCGGACACCTTCAGCGACAACTTCCACCCGGAGGTGGCCCGCTCCGCGGTGGAGGTGCTGGAAGCCGCCGGCTTCCGGGTACGCATCCCGGACCAGACCCTGTGCTGCGGGCTCACCTGGATTTCCACCGGGCAGTTGGCCACTGCACGCCGCGTTCTCCGTCGCACGGTCGATGCGCTCCGCGACGACATCCGCGCAGGGGTCACCGTCGTCGGACTGGAGCCCAGCTGTACGGCGGTGTTCCGTGCCGACGCACCAGAGCTGTTCCCGGACGACCAGGACGTGCTGCGGCTGCGCGACCAGACGCGCACCCTCGCCGAGGTGCTCAGTGAGCGCGCCGGCGACTGGCGCCCGCCGTCGGTCGACCGTCATGCGCTCGTCCAGACCCACTGCCACCAGCACGCGGTCATGGGGTTCGACACCGACCTCGCGCTCATGCGCGACTACGGCGTAGACCCCGAGGTGCTGGACTCCGGCTGCTGCGGCCTGGCCGGCAACTTCGGATTTGAGGACGGTCACTACGAGGTCTCGCAGGCCTGCGGGGAGCGGGCGTTGCTGCCCGCGGTACGCGAGGCCGAGCGCTCGTCGGTGATCCTGGCCGACGGGTTCAGCTGCCGCACCCAGATCGAGCAGGGCGGCACCGGCCGGCAGGCGATGCACCTGGCCGAACTGCTGGCAGCCGCTTTGCGCGGCGGGCTGCCGGCGGAAACCCCCGAGCAGGCCGTCGGACGATCTGACTCGCCCGGGAGGCTGGCCAAGCTGGCCGCCCTCGGTGGGCTGGTGTCCGCCGCTTTCTGCGCGGCAGGGTTGGCTGCGGCGAACGGGCGTGGCCGCCGCTGACCGCGGGCACCTATCGAGCACCAACCACGTGACGATCGAAGGGGAGAAACGCTATGCCCCATCTGGGCCGTACGACCTGGGTCATTGCCGAGGGCTGG
>JBBSMJ010000265.1:0-2715 GCA_038233235.1 Actinomycetes bacterium
CTGCTCGGCGTACCCGCAGTCCTGGCCTTGCGCCGCCCGGGGCCGCTCCCAGTGGTGGGCGTCGCCGCCATGTCCGGGGCGCTTGCGCTCACCCACTACTGGACTTTCTTCCTGCTCGGCATCCTGGGGGCTGCCTTCGGCTGGCTTGCACTGCGCCCGAGGTCGGAGGACCCGCTGCGCGCCGTGGGCTGGCGCGGGCTGGCCGGACTGGCACTCGGTGCCGTGCCGTTCTTGCCGTGGCTGCCGACTTTCGTATTCCAGCTGCAGCACACCGGCGCCCCCTGGGGCGGGTCGGCGTGGTTCACCTCGGCCCTTGCGGTGGTCGACGGCTGGGCCGGCGGCGGGTTGCCCGGGCAGACCTTGGGGCTGCTCTACTGGGCGCTCGCCGTGCTGGCGGTGGCCGGGCGGTCGGGAACTCTCGGGCGACTGGTCCTCGAGCGCCCTCGCCCCTCTGTTCCGGCCGCCCTGGCGCTGCTCTCTTTCGGCCCGCTCGTCGTGGGGCTCGGGTTGAGCTATCTCGGCGGTAGCGCCTACGCGCTGCGCTACTCGGCGATCGTCGTCGGCCTCTTCATGGTGCTCCTGGCCTTCGGCGTACGCGTGGTAGGCCCCGCAGTCCGCTGGCCGCTGCTGGCAGCGCTGGTGGCGCTGGGGCTGATCTCTGCCGGTATGGACGTCGCCAACAGCCGGACCCAGGCCGGGGAGGTGGCAGAGAAATTGCGCGCCGAAGGCCAACCCGGCGACGTCGTCGTCGTCTGCCCCGATCAGCTGGGGCCGGCGCTGCGTCGGCAGCTTCCCGGCGAGGAACTGGTCCAGGTGGCCTACCCGACGCTGAACGATCCGGCGAGGGTCAACTGGGTGGACTACGAGCAGCGCAACAATGCCGCCGACCCGGCATCCTTCGCCCGTACGGTGACGCGGATGGCCGGCGGGGATGGTCGCGTGTGGCTCGTCTACGAGCAGGGCTATCTCACCTTCGGCGACCAGTGCAGCCAGCTGCGCGATGCCTTGGCCCGGCGCCACCCGATCAGCGTCACCATGATCGAGTCCGAGGGATCCGTCTTCGAGCACGAGAACCTCGTCCTCTACTTCCCGCGGCGGACGTGACCACACCGGTCGCCAGGGCCCCGCAGCCGCCTCGTCTCCCGGAGGGGGCCTCGCCGCAGCCGCCGCGCTGGCCCGACCTGCTGCTTGCCGTGGCCGTCGCCGCACAACTCGCGCCGGTGCTGCTCCTCGGGCAGGTAGTGACCGTCGACGGTCCGGCCCACCTGCTCGGTGCCACCGTCCTTGCGGAGTACGCCGACCCGGGCCATCCGATCTACTCCCGGCTGTACCGGCTGGACTTCTTCCCCTCACCGAACCTGCTCACCGGCGCGGTGCTCGCCATGCTGCTCTGGATGTTGCCGGCCGCCGCGGCGGAGAAGCTGGTCGCCGCGGCTGTGCTGGTGCTGGTGCCGCTCGCCCTGCGCTACGCCGCTCGCGGTGTCCGTCCGGACGCCGGGTGGTTGGCGCTCGTGGCGCCGCCGCTCGCTGCCGGCTACCTCTTCTTCTACGGGTTCACCAACTTCGTCGCCGGGCTCGGCCTCGCGCTGCTCGCCGTCGGCCATGCGCTGCGGCAGCAGCACCGTTGGCGACCTGGTGCGACCGTCGTCCAGGCCGGGCTGCTGGTGCTCACCTATCTTGCTCACCTGGCGCCCTTCGCGGTCGCCCTGCTCACCGTCGGCGCGGTGGCCTCGTCCCGCCGCCAGCTGCGGGCCGTCGCGCTGGCCGCCGTACCCGCGCTGCTGCTCACCGCCGCTTACCTTGCCCGGCCGGGGCAGCCCGGCCCACCGGCGTGGAAGCCCCCTCTCGATCTGCTCGCCGGTCTTGTCACCCTCGCGCTTCCGGTGGTCACGTTCGACCGGCTGGAGGTGCTGCCCGCGCTGCTGCTCTCCGCAACACTCGGCACGCTCGGCGTGCTCGCCGTACGCCGCCACGGCCGGGCGAGCCTGCGCGGCACCTCGGGCGCGCTCGCCGCCGTCACGGCCGTTTCGGCCGTCCTGGTGGTCTCCGCGCCGGCGACGCTGGGAGTGCAGTTCGGGTTCCTCAACGAGCGGCTGAGCTACGCCCCGCCGCTGCTGTTCGCGCTCTGGCTCGCCGCCCACCCGCCGGGGCAGCGGGCGCGCGGAATCGCGAGCGTCGCGTTGTTGGCAGTCAGCGTGGGGCTGGTGGCGATACGGCTCCCGGCGCTGACCTACTACGACCGGCTGCTCGGCGAGTTCTCCACCGCAGCCGCAGCCGTTCCGCCAGGAGCGACGGTGCTACCCGTACGGCTGCACGCGTTCACCCCCCCGGGCGGGGCCGTACGCATCCCCACCTGGGACCCGCTCCGGCACGCCTCCAGCGGGATTGCGGCCCGCCGGCGCGGGGTTGACGTCGGCCACTACGAGGGGCAGCTCGCCTATTTTCCGACCCAGTTCCGGTCCGGGCTGAACACCCGCCGCGTCCTGGACCCGACCCTGGCTGGCCTGGAGAGGGTTCCCCCGATCATCGATCTTGGTGCCGCCGCCGACGCAACGGTGCCGGTCGACTTCGTCCTCCTCGTCGGTCGCCGGGCTGCTGGACCGCCCGATCCGGGCACGGCGCGACTGCTCGCCGCGCTCGAGCTCGACTACCGTCGGGTGGCCACCACCTCGCCCACCGGTCTCGTGGAAGTGTGGGCCCGCCGCTAGCACCACC
>JBBSMJ010000266.1:0-2686 GCA_038233235.1 Actinomycetes bacterium
CCAGCGACCGCGACGGCATCGGCCGCAGCGACAGCGGCCACGGCGAGGGCGACCACAGAGCGACGCAGGCGGGTCATGACAGCGATCGTCGCGCTGTCCGCTGACCCTGGGCCGACCGGTGAGTAACGGGCAGGCGTACGTCGCGCGAGCATCAGACGGCGGCGGCGAACCGCACGGCTGCAGACATCGACGTCAGCCCGCAGGGCAACGGTCGTTGCCCTGCGGAGGCGCGGCGTGGTGAGGGAGGGCTGGCCCCTCTCCACTGGTACATCCGGGTGGCTTGCCGAGCCTTGCCTTTACTTAGGGCAACAATTCGATGACAGTTCGTAAAGTAGCCGGTCAACCATTAAGTGCCGCACGATCGATTCGTCTCACGGGGGGACGCCTTGAGAAACCGACCGATCCGTCGTTCCGCACCAGTCGCGGTCACAGCTCTCGCAATGTTGGGATCCGCGCTGGCACCGGTGGGCCTCGCCACGCCAGCAGGCGCAGCGTCGGGGGACGCCGTCCGCGCCGTCACCGCGGCAGCCGCCGGTAATCGCCTCTTCAGCCATCAGGCGCGCGCGTACGGCACGCGAGTGAAGGTTCGCGGCACGCTGCCGCCGGGGTCCGGAGGCAAGTCCGGCCCTACCGCCAACAGTGTGTTCGGCTGTACGACGATAGACGGGCTCGACCGCAGCAACACGATCGCCTCGGTGAACCTGCCGACAGGACTGGGGACGACAGGAGCTGCGGACACCACCGCGTCGACGGACCGCTACCACGGCAGCGTGGCCTCGCGCTCGCGGTCCGTGGTGCAGCAGGCGTCGCTCTTGGAGGGCAGGATCAGCGCCCGCTCGATCCTGGTCAGGGCCCGCACCTCCCGTGCCTCGGGCGACTTCGTCAACGACGCCGCAGCGGAGTTCGTCGGCCTCACCGTGGACGGCCGGACAGTCGACGAGTCGCCGCCCCCGAACTCGCAGATCGCCCTGCCCGGCATCGGAACGCTGTACATCAACGAGCGGGTGGCCGCGAAGTCTGCCGACAAGGCGTCGTTGACGGTGAAGGGCCTGCGCGTCAACGTCGAGGAGGAGAACTTGCTCGGCCTTCCGGTGGGCAGCAACATCATCATCGGACGCGCGTCCAGCGGGCTGACCGGCCCGGTGAGAGCCCTCGTCGGCCGCTACGCCTACGCCACCCGGCTCAAGGTCGGCTCCGAAGTCAGGTCAGGCCGAACGGCACTGAAGTATCTGTCCTGCACGGGTACGGACGGAAAGATCAGGACGAACACGGCGGGCGCCATCACCATCCCCGACGCCCTGACCACAGGCTCGGCCGAGTCGAGAGTCCAGGGGACGGTTACGCCGGAGTCGGCGGCCGCGAAGACCGTGTCGCGAGTTGCCTCGGTGCGTGCGCTGGATCAGCTGGTACGGGCGAAGGCGGTCACAGCGAAGGCGCGTGCCATCCTCGCCGACGGAGGCCGCACCCTCACCAGCAAGGGGTCGTCGTTCGTCGACCTGCAGGTGCAGGGGCGCCCCGGCATCGGTGACAACGTGCGGAAGAACACCCGAGTCGAGATGGCGGGCGTCGGCACCCTGTGGCTGAAGCGGGTGATCAAGACACGGCACCAGATCGAGGTGCGGATGATCGATCTCGAGGTGACGGAGAACGGGACGTCACTCCCGATAGGTGCGAAACTGCGGATTGGCGTGGCCATCTCCAAGGTTCGCTGACACCGCGGTCCCACCGCGGCACGCATCCGCCGCCCGGGTGCGCGCTTCCATGGGCTTGCTGGGCCGGCGACGCGCTCAGCTGAGCACCACCAGCACGTACGCCACATAGCCAGCCAACAGCAGCGACCCCGCGGGACGGCCGAGCCGGCCACGCGTGGAGAGGGCGACCACCACCAGCGGCAGGGCCATGGCCAGCGCCGCGGGAGCGCCCATCCCGGTGATGACGAGTGGGCGAGCCAGGGCCGCCGCCCCCAAGGTGGCGGTCGCGTTGTAGGCAACTGAACCCACAACGCCTGCCACGGCGAGCTCGCTGGCCCCGCGCCGGACCGCCGCGGCCACCAGCGCGAGGAACTCGGCGCTGGTGGCCAGGGCCAGGACGGTGAGCCCCACTGGTCCGTCCTGCTGGTCCAGCGCCGCCACCACCCGACCGGCTCCAGCGACGGCGACGTTGCCGCCGACCAACATGAGCCCGATGCCGGCGAGCGCCAGGGTCAGTCCGACTGTCGAGGAGCGGCTGTCTGTTGTCGCGGCGGTGTCGCCAAGTGACTCGGCCAGCTCCCCGATGGCCGGCGGCTCGCGCTCACGCCACCAGATGAGGGCGACGAGCCCCGCGTACGCCGCGAGCAGCGCGACCCCCGCCACCCGGGAGACTCCACCGTCAACCACAGCGAGCAAGGCGAGCACGCCCGCTCCCCCGGCAAGCGCAGCGTAGGTCCGCACCCGCCGGCCGATGGGCAGCGGGCGGGCAACCGCGGCAGCGCCCAGCGCGAGGGTGAGGATCGTGACATTCGCGCCGAGCGCATCGCCCGCGGCGAGGTCGGGGTGCCCGGCGAGGGCGGCCACCACGGCGGTGACCAGCTCCTCGGGCTCCGCACCGGCGAGCAGCAGGCCCACGGCGAGCGTGGTCAGTCCGAGGCGGCGGGCCGCCGCGGCGGCGTTCTCCACGAAGAGCTCCGCGCCGCCGATGAGGAGCG
>JBBSMJ010000267.1:0-2669 GCA_038233235.1 Actinomycetes bacterium
GCCGCACGCCTGCCAATGTGATGGATAGATGATGGATCGCCATGGCGACCTCCGAATGAAAGTCGAGGCAAGACGGCGTCTGACCTCGACTCCTTTGGTAGCCCCGACGGGATTCGAACCCGCGCTACCGCCTTGAGAGGGCGGCGTGCTAGGCCGCTACACAACGGGGCCGTGGCGACCGCAGGTCGCCGACCGAGACGGCAACGCATGTCACGCCGAAGTCGCGGGTGGAGCTGGGGTACCAGGACTCGAACCTAGACTAACGGAGCCAGAATCCGTCGGGCTGCCAATTACCCCATACCCCATCGTCCGGACCAGCGGCCCGGGCACCGCGTCAGGATAGCGGACCTGCAGGCCCGACTGATCCCGCCCCTACGGCAGCCAACGGCGCGTCGCTGCGTGTGAGCACCGCCCGGCGTGCGGCCAGCCGAGCGGCGAGTACGCCGAAGGCCACCACGACGATTATGTCCACGACGGCGTAGGTCCAGGGCAGATCTGTGGCCCCCAACGAGGCGCCCACCTGGCCAAAGGCCGCGGCCAGCAGCAGTCCCAGCACGTTGTTGACGGCGTGCAGGGCGATGGGTGCCTCGAGCCCGCCGGTGCGTACGGCCAACCACCAGGCAACGGCGCCGAACAGGAAGCGGTCCGCGAAGAGCCACCCGTCCTGCTGGCCGTGGGCCAAGGCGAACAGCGTCGAGGTGACCACTCCGCCGAACCAGGGGCTGCGCACCCAGGCACCGAGCACTTGTCCGAGGTAGCCGCGGAAGAGATACTCCTCCCCCGCCGCTTGCAGCGGGGTGGTGAGCAGGATGACGGCCGCCAAGGCGGCAAAGGAGCCGAGTCCGGGGAACGCCGGTTCGGGTCCCTGACTCGCGGCGGTCGCCTCCTCGGGCAGCAGGAACGACACGCCAAGACCAACGCTCACCAATGCGACGGCCAGCACGGACATGCGGGCGAGCAGTCCCCAGCGCAGTCGCCCGGCGACCGAAGACAGCCACCCGATCCGGTCGCGGTGCACCAGGGCCACCGCCACCCACGCGGCCGGGATCAGCGCGGCGAGCGACAGATTGCCGATCAGTAGAGCCACCGGGGAGTCGCCAGCCAACCAGTCCCCGACCGGATCCAGAGTCGGCGACGGGTTTCCAGCGATGGTGATGAAGAAGGTCGGCAGCAGCAGGAGCAGCACGGCAACAAGCCAACAGGCGGCGACGAGCGGCACGCCGAGGAGCGGTTTCCACCAGCGGAACCGACGCGTGCGCAACAACCGGTGATAGGGCTGCGGCTGGGCATGAGCAGGTGCCGACGGCGGCGGTGGCGACCAGGGTGGGCCGGGCGGCGCTGCACCCCAGAGTGGCGCTGGCATCGAGGTTGGCGGAGCGGGTGGCGGCCACGCTGGCGGCGTCGGCAGGCGACCCGGTGGTGGATTCGGTGATTCATGCGGGGGTGCCCATGGGTCGAAGCCAGGAGGGGTCGGCGTTGTCACCGCGCCATGGTGACAGCTCGATCAGCCGTCGATCTCATTGTCCACAGCGCCGATCCAGCAACCCCGCGGTGGAGGAACCGTGTCAGCCGGTCGCCGTACGCAGTCCCTGTCGCAGGCGCTCCAGGGTTCGGTCGCGGCCGAGCAGCTCCAGTGACTCGAAGAGCGGTGGGGAGACGCGCCGACCGGTCACCGCGATACGCACCGGAGAGAAGGCGTGCTTGGGCTTGAGCCCCATCGCGTCGACGAGCGCCGCACGTAAAGCGCCCTCGATCGCCGCCGCCTCCCACGTTGCGACCTCCTCCAGCCCGCGCAGCGCCGCGTCCAGGACCGGCACGGAGTCCTGGGTGAGCGCGCGCGCCGCCGCTTCCTCGTCGACGCTGAAGTGCTCCTCGTCGACGAAGAGAAACGCGAGCATGTCGACGGCTTCGGTGAGCCGGCCGACCCGCTCCTGAACCAGCGGCGCAGCGCCGGCGACGATCCTTTCCTCCGCCTCCGTCGGCGGGTGGGCGACGTGCCCGGCACGCTGCAGGAACGGCACCAGCCGCTGCGCGAAGTCCGCGGCGTCGAGAGCCCTGATCTTGTCTCCGTTGATCGCTTGCAGCTTGCGTACGTCGAACTGCGCCGCGTTGGCGTTGACGCGTTCCACCGTGAACGCGTCGGCCATCTCCTGCAGGCTGAACTCCTCGCGATCCCCGCCGATGGACCAGCCCAGCAGCGCCAGGTAGTTGACGAGGGCCTCCGGCAGGTAGCCGTCCTGGCGGTAGGCCGCGATCGACACCGCGCCGTGCCTCTTGGACAGTCGGGTGTTGTCCGGTCCCATGACGTAGGGCAGATGGCCGAATGCGGCTACTTCGCTGGGCGGCACCCCCATGGCGGCGTAGACAGCCAGCTGCCGCGGCGTCGAGGCGAGCAAGTCCTCGCCGCGCAGCACATGGGTGATGCCCATGAGTACGTCGTCGACGGCGACCGCGAGGGTGTACAACGGCTGACCGTCCGCCCGGACAAGCACGAAGTCGGGGACGAACCGGTGATCGAAGGTCACCGGCCCGCGGATGAGGTCGGTGAAGGTGGTGCTCCCGTCCGGCACCCGGAAGCGCACGACCGGCGTACGGCCTTCCGCCTCGAAGGCGGCGACCTGCTCGCGGGTCAGCGTGCGGCATCGACCGTCGTAGCCGGGCGGGCGACC
>JBBSMJ010000268.1:0-2668 GCA_038233235.1 Actinomycetes bacterium
GCGGGCGAGCCGTACAAGCTGGAGCTCGTCGGCCTGAAGAGTGCGACCGGCGCACCCGGAGCGGACGACGAGGCGTCGGTCGAGGTCGGTGCCGGCGAGCTGACGATGTACGACAACCTCGATCCGCGCACCGGCGAGCGGCGTTGGACCGACCTGTGCCGCGGGCCGCACGTGCCTACCACCAAGGACATTCCGGCGTTCCGACTGATGCGTACCGCGGCGGCGTACTGGCGGGGGAGCGAGGCCAACCCGCAGCTGCAGCGCATCTACGGCACCGCGTGGGAGTCGCGCGACGCGCTGAAGGAGCACCTCCACCTGCTCGCCGAGGCGGAGCGTCGCGATCACCGCCGGTTGGGCACCGAGTTGGACCTCTTCTCCTTCCCCGACGAGATCGGCAGCGGTCTGGCGGTCTTCCATCCCAAGGGCGGCGTGATCCGGCGGGTGATGGAGGACTACTCGCGCGCTCGCCACGAGGCCGCCGGCTACTCCTTTGTGAACTCCCCGCACATCACCAAGGGCCAGCTGTTCGAGACCTCCGGGCACCTGCAGTGGTTCGCCGACGGCATGTTCCCGCCGATGGAACTCGACGGCGGGCACTACTACCTCAAGCCGATGAACTGCCCGTTCCACATCCTGGTGTTCCGGGCGCGGGGGCGCAGCTATCGCGAGCTGCCGATGCGGTTGTTCGAGTTCGGCACGGTCTACCGCTACGAGAAGTCCGGCGTGGTCCACGGGCTGACCCGGGTGCGTGGCCTGACGATGGACGATGCGCACATCTTCTGCACCCGCGAGCAGATGGGCGCGGAGCTGAAGAGCCTGCTGCGTTTCGTCCTCGACCTGCTGGGCGACTACGGGCTGAGCGACTTCTACCTGGAGCTGTCCACTCGCGACGACGCCGACAAGTTCGTCGGCGATCCCGATGACTGGGCCGAAGCCACCGAGGCGCTGGCCCAGGCCGCGGAGGAGTCCGGGCTCGAGTTGGTACCTGATCCGGGCGGTGCCGCCTTCTACGGGCCGAAGATCTCGGTGCAGGCTCGGGATGCGATCGGGCGTTCTTGGCAGATGTCCACGATCCAGCTCGACTTCCAGATGCCGCAGCGGTTCGGGCTGGAGTACCAGGCAGCAGACGGCGTACGCCGGCCGCCGGTGATGATCCACCGTGCGCTGTTCGGCTCCATCGAGCGCTTCTTCGGCATCCTCACCGAGCACTACGCGGGCGCGTTCCCGGCGTGGCTGGCGCCGGTGCAGGTTGTCGGCATCCCGGTCACCGACACGCACGTGCCCTACCTGGAGCAGGTCGCCGCCAAGCTGCGCGCGCACGGCGTACGCGTCGAGGTCGACACGTCCGACGACCGCATGCAGAAGAAGATCAGGACCGCGCAGCAGCAGAAGGTTCCGTACATGCTGATCGTCGGCGACGACGACGTGGCGAAGGATGCGGTGTCCTTCCGCTACCGCGACGGGTCACAGAACAACGGCGTTCCGGTCGACGATGCGGTCGCGGAGGTCGTGCGCGCGGTGACCGAGCGGCTGGTGGGGTGAGCGGCTTGGAGGAGCAGTACGGCGTCGGTGTCGGCGACGCCTTCCAGCGGTTGTGGCAGCCCGAGCGGCTGGCCTACATCAAGGGCGAGGGCAAGCCGACCAGCGACGACGACTGCCCGTTCTGCACGATCCCCGCTCGGCCGGACGAGGACGGTCTCGTCGTCGCGCGCGGCGAAAGGGTGTACGCCGTGCTCAACCTCTACCCGTACAACGCCGGCCATCTCATGGTCTGTCCCTACCGGCACGTGTCCGATTACGGCGATCTCGACGCGGCTGAGACGGTGGAGTTCGCCGACTACACCAAGCGCGCCATGACCGCACTGCGGGTGGCCAGCACTGCGCAGGGTTTCAACGTCGGCATGAACCTCGGATCCATCGCCGGCGCAGGGATCGCGGCCCACCTGCACCAGCACGTCGTGCCGCGCTGGGGCGGTGACACGAACTTCCTCCCCGTCGTCGCCCGCACGAAGGTGTTGCCCCAGCTGCTCGCCGAGACCCGCGCCATGATCGCCGAGCACTGGCCCCCGGACTGACCGTGACCGTGACCGCCGCCGGACCGGGCCGCCCGCCGATGCGCGGAAGCGGCGCTAGTTGATCACCGTGTCCCGGGGTACGACGCTCCGAGCCGCCGTTATGTCGGAGATGTACGTCGTACGGCGGGAGACGCTGATCAACTTCGACGTCGCTGAGACCTCGGAGTCCGTAAGTGGCGGACTCGGTCGATAGGACTTAACCGGTCTCCGCGCCCTCCTGCAGCTTCGCGGCCAGGTGCGCCGGCATCGCTTCGTAGCGCAGGAACTTCCGGGTGAAGGTGCCGGTGCCCTGCGACAGCGAGCGCAGGTCGATGGCGTAGCGCCCGAGTTCGGTCTGCGGCACCTCGGCGCGCACCAGGGTGCGCCCGGTGCCGACCGGCTCGGTGCCGGTGACCCGGCCGCGGCGGGTGGACAGGTCACTCATGACCGCCCCCACGTAGTCGTCGGCGACGAGGACGGCCGCTTCGTCGTACGGCTCCAGCAGCGCCACCTCGCCGCTCTTGGCCGCTTCCTTGAGCGCGAGCGACCCCGCCATCTGGAACGCCATGTCGGAGGAGTCGACGGAGTGCGCCTTGCCGTCGACGAGGGTCACC
>JBBSMJ010000269.1:0-2656 GCA_038233235.1 Actinomycetes bacterium
CGCCGGGTCCCCCTTGACCAGCGCCAGGTCCTCGGGCGCGAAGAGCACCGTGCGTACGGTCCCCAGCACTTCCCGCGGCCTGGGGACCGGCGCCCGATTCAGCCGGGCCCGGTTGGCTCGGCCAGGGTTGAGCTCCACCTCAAGCACGGTTTCTCGATCGCCTCGGGCCACCACCCCGCGCAGCACGGCGCGCTCGGCTCCGCGGCGAATCAGGGGGGCGTCGGCCGCAACCCGGTGGCTGGTCAAGGTGGCGAGGTAGCCCACTGCTTCCACCAGATTGGTCTTGCCCTCGCCGTTGGGCCCGACGAAAAGACTTCCGCCGGACTCGAGGTCGACACGCGCGTGCTCGTAGGAGCGAAAGTCCACGAGCTCCAGCGCTCGAAGCTGCATGTCGCCGCCGTCTCTCGAGCTGACCTGCCAGGGGCGCTCAGCGGGTCGGTGGGTCCGGAAGTTCGGGCCCGGCGTCTTCCGGGGTGACCTCTGGCGCCGGCTCGTCCGCTTCGGCGTCCTGCTCCGCCGCCGACGAGGTAACCATGTGTCCGCCGAACTGGTTGCGCAGGGCGGCGATCACCTTCATCGCCGGGGAGTCGTCCTGGCGGGACGCGAAGCGGGCGTACAGCGCCGCACTGATCGCGGGCATGGGTACAGCGTGTTCGATCGCCGCCTCGATCGTCCATCGGCCCTCGCCGGAATCCTCGGCATAGCCGCGCACGTCCGAGAGGTCGGCGTCCTCGTCGAGGGCGCGCACCAGCAGGTCGAGCAGCCAGGAGCGGATCACCGTGCCCTGGGTCCACGAGCGAAGCACGCCTGGCACATCCGTGACGACGTCGGTAGCGGCGAGTAGCTCGTAGCCTTCCGCATAGGCCTGCATGAGGCCGTACTCGATGCCGTTGTGCACCATCTTCGCGAAGTGGCCGGCGCCTACCGGGCCGGCGTGGACGAAGCCGGCCTCGCCTTTAGGCTTCAGGGTGTCGAACGCCGGCTGAGCCCGGCGTACGTGCTCCGTTTCCCCACCCACCATGAGGGCGTAACCGTTGTCCAGCCCCCACACACCCCCGCTGACGCCGGCATCGACATAGCCGGTGCCGCGCTCGGCGAGCAGCTGGGCGTGTTGCTGGTCATCGGACCACCGGGAGTTGCCGCCATCGATGAGTACGTCGCCTTCGCCCAGCAGCCCCGCGAGCTCCTTCACGGTCTCTCGGGTTGGATCGCCTGACGGCACCATGACCCAGATCACCCGCGGGGACTCGAGGAGTTGCACGAGCCCAGTCAGGTCCGCGGCGTCGCTGCTGTCGTGTCCCGGGTCGTAGCCCACCACCGTGTGCCCAGCTCGGCGCAGCCGTTCGGCCATGTTGCCGCCCATGCGGCCGAGGCCCACCATCCCGATCTGCATCGCTACTCCTCCTGGCGGCAGGGCGGTCAACCGGACAAACGCACTGGCATGAGCAGGTATTGGTACCCGCCGTCAGATCCGCCACTGCCCGGGTCGCCGTCGCCGTCGCTGGCCCGTCCAGCGGTGAGGACCGCAGGCCGGATGGGTGTAGTGAACGACAGCTTGGCTTGCGCAGTGCCGAGTGCGCCGAGCCCGTCGAGAAGGTAGGTGGGATTGAAGGCGATAGCCATGTCCTCGCCCTCGAAGTCGGCATCGACGGTCTCGGCCGCCTGCGCGTCCTCGCCCGCGCCCGCCGCGAGCTCGCACCCGTCCGCCGTGAAGTTCAGCCGCACCGGTGTGTTGCGCTCGGCTACTAGCGCCACCCGGCGGAGTGCCTCGACAAAGGAGGCGGTCTCGACATCGGCAACTGCGGCGTACTCGTGCGGAAGCAGGGAGCGGTACTTCGGGAACTCCCCGTCCAGCAGCCGGCTGGTGATCCGCCGCCCGGCGCTCTCGAACCCGATGAGTCCCTCCCCGTGTCCCCCGGAGGACAGCGCCAGCGTCACCATGTCCCCGGCGGTCAGTGCCCGGGCACTCTCGGCGAGGGTGCGCGCCGGCACCAGCGCGACCGTCGCCGCGTCGGGCTGCTCGGGCTTCCACGTCAGCTCGCGAACCGCAAGGCGGTAGCGGTCGGTGGCAGCCAGCGTCACCGACTCCCCTTCGATTTCCAGGCGCACGCCGGTGAGCACGGGCAGGGTGTCGTCGCGCCCGGCCGCGATGGCGACCTGCCCCACAGCGGCGGCGAAGACGTCGCTCGGGACGGTCCCCGCCGCGCCGGGCATGTCGGGAAGCGGTGGGTAGTCCTCGACCGGCAGGGTGGGCAAGACGAATCGGGCGCTGCCACCGGTCACGGACACTTTGCCGGCATCGGCGACGAACTCCACCGGTCGGCTGGGCAGGCTGCGCGCGATCTCGCTGAGCAGCCGGCCGGACACCAGGGCCTGACCCTCCTCTCCGCCGTCCACGGGAACCCGCACGCGGGCCGACACCTCGTAGTCGAAGCTGGACAGCGTCAGCTCGCTATCGGCGAGCTCGAGCAGCAGGCCGGCCAGCACAGGGACCGGTGGGCGGGTCGGCAGAGAACGCGCCGCCCAGGCAACGGCCTCCGCCAGCACATCCCGTTCGAGCCGGAATCTCATTGGCTGCCACCCTCCGGCCCCTGCACGCGACTCGGGGCACCGCTCGGCAAGTTCTTTCGCTGTCTTGCTAGCTCTACAGGAATCA
>JBBSMJ010000270.1:0-2652 GCA_038233235.1 Actinomycetes bacterium
GGTCCTCGCCCGCGAGCTCGCCCTCTGCTACACCGCGATCGCCTTGGTGACCGACCTCGACGCCGGTGTGCAGGCCGGCGAGGGCGTCAGCCAGGAGGAGGTCTTCCGCGTCTTCGCCAACAACGTCGACCGGCTGCGCGACCTCTTGGTCGACGTCGTCGAGCGGCTGCCGGAGCAGCGCACGTGCCCCTGCGGACACGCTCTCGACGGCATCGAGACCGGAGTGACCCTCCCGGGAGGGTGCACCAGTGAGCGCCCGTCCGCGCTGGCTCGGCGACCTGCGCCGGGCGGTGTCGTGGCACCGTCGGCTGCTGGCCGCCGGGCTGGCCGCCGCCGCGGTGGCGATGGCGGTCGGGGCCATGTCGCCGACTGCAGCGCCCACCGTGGCGGTGCTGGCCGCCGCCCGCGACCTGCCCGGCGGGCTGCCGCTGTCCGCGGGCGACCTGCACTCGATCGCGCTGCCGCCGGAGGTGGTGCCGGCCGGGGCGCTGAGACCGGGTGACGACGTGACCGGTCGGCTGCTGGCCGGCCCCGCGCGACGCGGCGAGCCGCTCACCGACGCCCGGCTGCTCGGGCCGGGCCTGCTCGCCGGCTACCCCGACGACCTGGTAGCGGCACCGGTGCGCATCGCCGACGGCGGCGCGGTGAGCCTGCTGCGGGCCGGTGATCGCGTCGACGTGCTCGCCGCCGATCCTTCGCCGTATTCCTCCAGGACCGATCCGGCGTACGCCGAAGGAGACGGCACCGGCAGGAGCGGAGGGTCGGCCGTCGCCCGGGTGGTGGCATCGGCGGTGCGGGTGCTCACCGTCCCGCAGGCACCCGACGGCGGTCCTCTCGGCGGCGGCGGTGGCTACGTCGACGGTGCGCTGGTCGTCTTGGCGGTTACCCCGGCGGTGGCGGCCGAGTTGGCCAGCGCGGAGGTGAGCGCGCGGCTGAGCGTGCTGCTGCGACCGGGGTAACCTGCCGCGTCGCTGTCACGGCGCTGCCGCGTCGCAGCCACGTCGCAGCCACGGCTAGGCGGGAAGGAGGGCCGTACGGATGCTCAGCGGTTTCAAAAGGTTCTTGTTGCGGGGCAACGTCGTCGACCTGGCTGTCGCCGTCGTGATCGGCGCCGCGTTCACCGCCGTGGTCGGCGCGTTCACCGAAGCCTTCTTGACCCCGCTAATCGGCGTGCTCCTCGGCGCTGAGGGGCTGTTCACCGACAAGTTCTTCGAGGTGGGGGGCACCCGGTTCCCCTGGGGACAGTTCATCAACGCGGCGTTCGTCTTCACCCTCACCGCTGCGGTGGTCTACTTCTTCGTGGTGGTTCCGGTGAACCGGTTGCAGGACCGCTTCGCGACGGAGGCCGACGTCGCGGCCCCGACCCGCGAGTGCCCGGAGTGCCTGTCCAAGGTTCCGGAGGCCGCTCGACGCTGCGCCTTTTGCACCTCGGAGCTAGCGGGTGAGGCCACCGGCTCCCGCTGAACCAGGGCTGCCGGGCCGGCGGCAGGGAGGAGCGGTCAGTCGCGGTCGTGGTGGGGAGGACGCTGTTCGTCGTACCACGCGGCGTCTCGAGTTCGTCCGGTCTCCCCGTCCTCCTCGTCCCGCAGACCGGCTCCGCCGTGATCCCGCTCCTCGTCCCCCCAACCGGGCCCCGTTTCGTCGGCGGTCTGTTCCGGCAGCAGCTCGCTCATGGCCGACTCTCGGACTCGACAGCGGGTCGGTGCCAGCGTACGTGGCGCGGTGCCGGACCCGTCCGTGATCACGGGACGTGGCCGCTGCGCCGATAACGAGGTCCACTGCAGGGGTGGACGACCACCAGGAGCCGGACATCATCGCGGGTGGTCGAGCCGACGACGCGGTGAAGTCCCGCGGCCGACGCCGCTCGAGGTGGTTGCTCGCCGTGGGCGCGTTCGTCGTCCTTGGCGCGGCGGTGAGCACCGGACAGTTGCGGCTGTCCTCCGCGGATGGGCCTCCCCTGCACGCGCCGGCCGTTGGCCCTACGCCGACATCGGCGCCCCCACGTCACGCCCCGTTCGAGCGGACCACCCTTCCACCGGCACCTGCCCACGTTGTCCTCGAACTGGGTCCTGGCAAGCCGCGGGGGCGCTTCGACCTCACCGTCGAACCGATGCTGGTGGAGGCGACCTGTCTCGGACCCGGCACCCTGCTGATCGAGCTCAACGGGAAGTACTGGTTCTCCCACTCATGCCGGCCCGCCCGCGTACGGGTCGGCGAGCGCGACGTCACCGCGGCTCGGCTACGCGCGTTCGACGTGGGCGGTCCAGACGACATTCGGGTACGCGTCACTGCACGGGTCTCGCCTGCCACGCAGTGGCGGCTGTCGGTACGACCTCGGTTCGTCACCGGCGGGGATCCTGCGGAACTCACCCCGCCCACGCCCCCAACGGCTTCCGCCCCGGCGTCCACCACCCCGGCGTCCACCAACCCGGCGTTCACCGCCCGGCAGCCGACGTCGCCCGGGCAGCGTTACGACTAGCGCGTGTCTGACGGATCCCTCTGCGCGATGCTGACCTGCTAGGCAGATGTCGTCACCAGTGACGAGATCTGCCTAACAGGTGGCCTAGCGACTCAGAACCTGGCGACGAGCACCCTGGAACTCGCGGCAACCGGAGGCTGGAGGCGGGCGACGTCCACTGCGGATTCGACGTA
>JBBSMJ010000271.1:0-2643 GCA_038233235.1 Actinomycetes bacterium
CGGCACCCGGACGACGGTGCCGGTCGCCGACATCGACTACCCGGTGGCCGGCGTCGGCTCCACGGTCTTGTGGGACCGCGATCGGGCGCTCGAACTGTTCCGGGCCATCCAGGCGGACGAGCCGGTCAGCGCAGCAGCTGACGGGCCATGACGACCCGCTGCACCTGGTTGGTCCCCTCGTAGATCTGGGTGATCTTCGCGTCGCGCATCATCCGCTCGACCGGGTAGTCCTTGACGTAGCCGTAGCCGCCGAGCAGCTGCACCGCGTCGATGGTGACCTCCATCGCGACGTCGGAGGCGAAGCACTTCGAGGCGGCGGAGAAGAAGGTGAGGTCGGCGTCACCCCGCTCGGACCGGGCGGCGGCAGCGTAGGTCAGCTGCCGAGCCGCCTCGATCTTCATGCCCATGTCGGCGAGCATGAACTGCACGCCCTGGAAGTCGGCGACCGGCTGGCCGAACTGATGGCGCTCCTTGACGTACGACGAGGAGAAGTCGAGCGCACCCTGGGCGATCCCCACGGCCTGCGCGGCGATGGTGATCCTGGTGTGGTCGAGGGTGCGCAGCGCCGTACGCAGCCCACTGCCTTCCGCGCCGATCATGCGGTCGGCCGGGATCCGGCAGCTGTCGAAGTAGAGCTCGCGGGTCGGTGAGCCCCTGATGCCGAGCTTGCGCTCGGCCGCTCCCACGCTGAACCCCTCATCGCCATCCTCCACCAGAAAGGCGGACACCCCGTCCGCCCCGGCGTCGGGGTCGGTGACGGCCATCACGGTGTAGTAGCGGGCCAGGCCGGCGTTGGTGATCCACCGCTTCGCGCCATCGAGCACCCACGCGTCGCCGTCTCGGCGAGCGCGGGTGCGCATGGCCGCGGCGTCGCTGCCGGCCTCCGGCTCGGACAGTGCGTAGGAGCACATCGCCTCCCCGGTGGCCACCGGGGGCAGGTACCGCTGCCTCAGCTCAGCCGACCCCACCAGCAGCAGCGGCAGGGTCGCCAGCTTGTTCACCGCCGGGATCAGCGACGACGTGGCGCAGACGCGGGCGATCTCCTCGATCACCAGCACGGTGGCCAGGGCGTCGGCCCCGGCACCGCCGTACTCCTCCGGAATGTGGACGGCGTGCAGGTCGGCGTCGACCAGCGCCTTGTAGACGTCCCAGGGAAACTCCGCCGTCTCGTCGACCTCCGCGGCCCTCGGGGCGACCTTGTCGGTGGCGACGGCGCGAGCGGCTTCGCGAAGCATCCGGTGTTCGGGCGGCAAGGCGTAGAGGTCGAAGTGGTCGCTCACGGTTTCCCGATCGTACGCCGCCGGTAGCATCCAGCCGCATGGCGTATCGGTTGACGGTGATCGGAACCGGTTACCTCGGGACCACCCACGCGGCCTGCCTGGCAGAGCTCGGCTTCGAGGTCTTGGGCATGGACGTCGACGCCGCCAAGGTGGCTGCACTGAGCGCCGGCGAGCTGCCCTTTTACGAACCCGAGCTCGAACCTCTGCTGCGCAAGGGGTTGGAGAGCGGCCGGCTGGCCTTTACGTCGTCCTACGCCGAGGTGGCCGAGTTCGGCGACGTGCACTTCATGTGCGTCGGGACCCCGCAGCGGGCGGGTGCGTACGCCGCCGACCTGAGCCACGTCGATGCAGCGTTCGCCGGCCTCGCTGCCCAGCTGACCCGTCCGTGCCTGGTGGTCGGCAAGTCGACGGTGCCGGTGGGGACGGCCGAGCGGCTGGCCCAGCTGCTAGCGGACCTGGCGCCGGCCGGGGCGGGCGTCGAGCTTGCCTGGAACCCGGAGTTCCTCCGTGAAGGCCATGCCGTCGATGACACGCTGCATCCCGACCGGCTGGTGATCGGAGTCCGGTCGGAGCAGGTGGAGCGGACGCTGCGGACGGTCTACGCCCCACTGCTGGCGGCCGGAGTCCCGATGATCGCCACCGACTTCGCCACGGCCGAGCTGGTCAAGGTGGCGTCCAACGCCTTTTTGGCCACCAAGATCTCCTTCATCAACGCGATGGCGGAGGTGTGCGAGGCCGCCGGAGCCGACGTCGCGGAGTTGTCGGGGGCACTAGCGCTCGACGAGCGCATCGGCGGGAAGTTCCTCACCGCCGGGTTGGGATTCGGCGGTGGCTGCCTGCCGAAGGACATCCGCGCGTTCATGGCGCGGGCGGGCGAGTTGGGCGTTGACCAGGCGCTGACCTTCCTCAAGGAAGTCGACGCGATCAACATGCGCCGCCGCCAGCGCACCGTGGACCTGGCTCGGGAGCAGGTGGGCGGCTCGTTCCTCGGGTGCACGGTCGGCGTGCTCGGGGCCGCGTTCAAGCCGGAGTCCGACGACATTCGCGACTCCCCCGCGCTCAACGTCGCCGCGATGATCCAGCTACATGGCGCGCAGGTTGCCGTCTACGACCCCAAGGCGATGCCCAACGCGCGTCGGCTGTTCCCGACGCTGACCTACCGGGAGTCCGCCGTCGACGCCTGCCGCGGCGCCCATGTCGTCCTGCACCTCACCGAGTGGCAGGAGTTCCGCGAGATGGACCCGCAGGTGCTGTCCGCGGTGGTTGCCGAGCGCCGCGTCATCGACGGTCGCAACGCCCTCGATCCCGACCGGTGGCGCGCCGCCGGATGGACCTACCGCGCGCTGGGCCGATCACGGTGACC